>DASXMK010000542.1:0-3115 GCA_036495705.1 Caulobacteraceae bacterium
CCATCGCCAGTTCCAGCCATCCGAACTACTACGGTCCGCCCGGACCCTATTACCCGGGCCTCTACTATGGCCCGGGCTATTACGGCCCCGCCTATGGCTATGGCCCCTGCATCGGCCGCCGGACCGTCTGGGACCCCTATGTGGGCCGCTATCGGGTGCGGACCTTCCGATACGCTTGCTAAAGCCCCGATCAGACCTGATCTGACCAGGACCCGCGCGTAGAGCAAGATGGTTTGAGGCGGAATCGGATCGAAGCTGAATCTTGCTCTAGATTCAAAAGGGTAGAGCCTGATTCAGACCTTGCATCTGTTCCGTGCGAGATCATCAGACTCTGGCCAGCGCGGGTCCTTTTGTTTTAGCCGGACAAAGACATGAGTTACAGACTCTACTATTGGCCGGGACTGCCCGGACGCGGTGAGTTCGTCCGCCTGGCTCTCGAGGACGCCGGCGCCCCTTACGAGGACGTGGTCCGACAGGGCGAAGCCGGCATGAAGGCCATGCTCGACCTTCTCCCTGGACGCCAAGGCCGCGCGTTTGCGCCGCCGATCCTTGAGGACGGCGATGTCTTGATCTCGCAGGCCGCCAACATTCTTTTCTACCTCGCCCCGCGGCTGGATCTCGCGCCCGCCGACGAGGCCGGCCGGCTGGCCGCGAATGGGCTCCAACTGACCCTCGCCGACCTCGTCGACGAGGCCCACAATACCCATCACCCAATCGCGCCGGGTCTGTACTTCGAGGACCAGCGGGAGCCAGCCAAGGCCCGCGCCCGCGACTTCATCGCGCACCGGGCTCCGAAATATCTCGACTATTTCGAGAGCGTTCTTGGCGGGACGGCCCATCTTGTGGGCAGCCGACATTCATACCCGGACCTGTCGATGTTCCAGGTGATCGAGGGGCTGCGTTACGCCTTTCCCCGCGCCATGAGCGGCTTCGCCGAGCGCTATCCCGGGTTGGCGCGCCTGCGCGAACGGGTCAGGGAACGCCCGCGGCTGGCCGAATATCTGCGCTCGCCGCGTCGTCTGGCGTTCAACGAGACCGGTATCTTCCGCCACTATCCGGAGCTCGACCAGGATCCCTAACGGCTCAGTTCACCGTGGCGTGGCCGATCTCCAGGCCCTCCTGGCCGGCCCCGACCTGGATCACCGAGCCGTCGCTGAACTCCCCGGCCAGAAGCTTGCGGGCGATGGGATCGATCAGCTCCTTCTGGATCACCCGCCGCAGGGGCCTGGCCCCATAGACCGGGTCGTAGCCCTTCTCGCCCAGCCAATGGACGGCGGCCGGGTCGAGGGCGATGGCCATGCGCCGGCTCTCCAACAGCCGGTCGACGCGTTGCAGCTGAATATCGACGATCGAGTCCATCTGCTCGCGGCTCAGGCGCTTGAACAGGATGATCTCATCGATGCGGTTGAGGAACTCCGGCCGGAAGTGGCGGCGCACCACGTCCATGACCAGCGGCCGCACGGCCTCGACGTCCTCGCCCGCCTTCTGCGCCGCGAGGAACTCCGAGCCAAGGTTCGAAGTCATGATGATCAGAGTGTTGCGGAAATCCACCGTGCGGCCCTGACCGTCGGTCAGCCTGCCGTCGTCCAGCACCTGCAACAGCACATTGAACACGTCGGGATGGGCCTTCTCGACCTCGTCGAACAGCACCACCTGATAGGGCCGCCGACGCACCGACTCGGTCAGCGCCCCGCCTTCGTCATAGCCGACATAGCCCGGCGGCGCGCCGATCATCCGGCTCACCGAGTGCTTTTCCATATATTCGCTCATGTCCAGGCGGGTGATCGCCGCCTCGTCGTCGAACAGGAACTCGGCCAGCGCCTTGGTCAGTTCGGTCTTGCCCACGCCCGTGGGCCCGAGGAACAGGAATGAGCCGATCGGCCGGCCGACATCCTTCAGCCCGGCGCGCGCGCGGCGCACCGCGTCGGACACCGCTTCCAGCGCCTCTTCCTGGCCAACGACGCGGCGGCGCAACGACTCCTCCATGCGCAGCAGCTTGCCGCGCTCGCCCTCGAGCATCTTCTCCACCGGCACGCCGGTCCAGCGCGAGACGACGGCGGCGATCTGTTCGGCGTCGACCACCTCGGGGGTCATGGCGTCGTCCGGCGTGGCTTCGGCTTCTTCGGCCGCCAGGCGCTTTTCCAGGGGCGGGATTTCACCATAGGCGATCTCCGAGGCCCGCTGCAGGTCGCCGGTGCGCTGAGCCGTGGCCAGCTCCGCACGCAGGCGCTCCAGGGCCTCGCGCGCCTGGGCCGCCTGGCCGATCTTGGCTTTCTCGGCCTTCCAGCGCTCAGTCATCTCCTGCGAGCGGGCTTCGATCTCGTCCAGCTCCTCCTGCAGCTTTTCCAAGCGCTGGCGCGAGGCGGCGTCGGTCTCCTTGGCCAGGGCCGCGCGCTCGATCTTGAGCTGGACCACCCGGCGGTCGATCTCGTCCAGTTCCTCGGGCTTGGAATCCACCGCCATACGCACCCGGCTGGCAGCCTCGTCGATGAGGTCGATGGCCTTGTCGGGCAGGAAGCGGTCGGTGATGTAGCGGTTGGAGAGGGTGGCGGCGGCCACGATCGCGGCGTCGGCGATGCGCACCCCGTGGTGGGCTTCGTACTTCTCCTTGAGCCCGCGCAGGATCGAGACCGTGTCCTCCACGGTCGGCTCGCTAACGAACACCGGCTGGAAGCGGCGGGCCAGGGCGGCGTCCTTCTCGACGTTCTTGCGGTACTCATCCAGGGTGGTCGCGCCCACGCAGTGCAGTTCGCCGCGGGCCAAGGCGGGCTTGAGCAGATTGGAGGCGTCCATCGCCCCCTCGGTCTTGCCGGCGCCCACCAGCGTGTGCATCTCGTCGATGAACAGGATCACGCCGCCTTCGGCGGCGGTGACTTCGGCCAGCACCGCCTTCAGCCGCTCCTCGAATTCGCCACGGTATTTGGCCCCGGCGATCAGGGCGCCCATGTCCAAGGCCAGCAGACGCTTGTCCTTGAGCGACTCGGGTACGTCGCCGTTGACGATGCGCTGCGCCAGGCCTTTGACGATGGCGGTCTTGCCCACCCCCGGCTCGCCGATCAGCACCGGATTGTTCTTGGTCCGCCGGGCCAGGACCTGGATGGTGCGCCGGATCTCC
>DASXMK010000543.1:0-7327 GCA_036495705.1 Caulobacteraceae bacterium
CTGGCGGATGTCGGGAAAGCGCGCCAACAGCTGGCGATAGACGGTCTCAAGCTGGATCTGGGCCACGCGCTTGCCCACACAGGTGTGCGGGCCATAGCCGAAGGCCACGTGTTTGTCGGCGTTGGCGCGCTCGACATCCAACCGGTCGGGATCGGGGAACACTGTGTCGTCGCGGTTGGCCGAACCGTAATACATGATCACCTTTTCGCCGGCGGCGATGGCTTGGCCGGCGATCTCGATGTCGGTGGTGGCCGTGCGGCGCATATAGATCACCGGGCTGATCATGCGGATGAATTCATTGACCGCCCCGACCAGAAGCTCGGGCCTGGCCATCAGTTTAGCCTTCTGATCCGGGAAATCGGTCAGCAGGCCCATGGTCCCGCTGATGGTGTTGCGGGTGGTGTCGTTGCCGGCGAAGACGATCAGCAGCCAAGATCCGTCGAGATATTCGTCGGCCAGGAACGCGCCGTCGAGCTGGGCCCGGGCGATGGCGCTCATCAGGTCGGCCTTGGGGTCCTCGCGGCGCTTGCGCAGCATGTCGCGGCCATATTCGAACATCTCGTCGATGGCCGCCTTGAAGGCTTCGATGAAGGCCTTGGCTTCGGGCGGCAGCTCGGCGATCGCCCCTTCAGCGCCCGAGGCGTCGCCAGCGCGTTCGGCGGCGAAGGAATTGGCCAGCTCGAGGAAATGCATCCAAGTGAGGAACTTTGGCCGGTCGGCCTGGGGCACGCCGAGGATTTCGCACAGGGTGAACAGCGGCAGCTGGGCCGATAGCATCGGCACCAGGTCGCACCGGCCCATCGGGGCCATGGCGGTCAAGAGCCGGCTGGTTTCAGCCTCGATGCGGTCGGTCAGGCCACGCAGATAGGCCGGCGTGAAATAAGGCATGTGCTCGCGCCGCAGCTGCAGATGCTCCGGCGCGTCCATGTTGATCATGGCGTCGAGCGAGGCGCGGGCGAGCTGGGATTCGGGCCGGCCGATATGGGCCATAAGAATGCCGCCCTTCTGGGAGGAGAAGGTCACCGGATCGCCATTGACGCGCATGACATCGTCATAGCGGGTGATCGACCAGAACCCCGAGCGTTCGCCCGGCTCGTCATTCCAGGCCACCGGGGCGTTGGCGCGCAGCCAGGCGAAGTCGCCTGTCGGCGGGCCGGCGCGGAAAATATCGGGATCGTAGAGCGCCACGGGACTGGCCGGATAGATCGGCGCCCGCGCCGGACCCTTGGTCTGGTCGACCTCCACGGTGTCGCTGATCAGCTGCATGACCGCCTCCGAGGCTATCCAGACGTGAAGTCTTAGCGGCTTGACGCCAGGGGAGGCAAAACCGGACTTTGGCCCTCGGTCTGCGCCGGGGCGCGATCGATAGAGGTTCCATGAGGCGGCGCAATCGGACAAGCTCGGTCTTGCGGCAGGGGAGGAGGTCACGATGTTCGGACAAACGAAGACGGGTGCGATGGTTCTCGGCGCGATGTTTCTGGGCGCGATGGTCCTGGCGGCGGCCCCGACGCTCGCCGCGCCAGCCGCGAGCCTTGTGCGCATCGACAGCGGTCGCCTCCAGGGCGTCGCCGCCGACGGCGTGACCAGCTTCAAGGGCGTGCCCTATGCCCGCCCGCCGGTGGGTGATCTGCGCTGGCGCGCGCCCCAGCGGCCAGAGCCATGGCGGGACGTGCGCGACGCTAGCCGCTACGGCGCTTTGTGCATGCAGAAGATCGCCCCCGACAACGGCGTCGGTCCCGGTCCCGCCAGCGAGGACTGCCTGACCCTCAATGTGTTCGCCCCGGCCGCCCGAGCCGCCGCGCGCCTGCCGGTGATGGTGTGGATCCACGGCGGCGGGTTCGTCAACGGCTCGGGCACGGCGGCGCTGTACGACGGCTCGGCTCTGGCGCGGCAGGGTGTGGTGGTGGTCACCATCAACTATCGTCTCGGCCGCTTCGGCTTTTTCGCCCATCCGGCGCTCACCGCCGAGCAGCGCGGCCAGCCCCTGGCCAACTACGCCCTGATGGACCAGATCGCCGCCCTGCGCTGGGTGGCGCGCAACATCGCCGCGTTCGGCGGCGACCCGGCCAACGTGACCATCTTTGGCGAGTCGGCCGGCGGCATGGCCGTGAACCGGCTGATGATGATCCGCCAAGCGCGCGGACTGTTCGAAAGGGCCGTGGTCGAATCCGGCCTCGGGCGCGAACAGGGCCAGACTTTGGCCGAGGCCGAGAAGGACGGCGCGGCCTTCGCCGCCAAGCTTGGCGCCGCCGGCTCCGACGCCAAGGCCCTGCGCGCCATCCCGGCCCAGGCCATCCTCGCCGCCGGCGACCTCGATCTCATCAACGGCGAGGCCCCGATCCTCGACGGCGTGCTGCTCACCGAAAATCCGGCCCAGGCGTTCGCGGCCGGCCATGTCGCCCGCGTGCCCTACCTCATCGGCTCCAACAGTCTGGAGTTCCCGCCGCCGTTCGCCGACACCATCAGGGCCAGGCTGATCAGGCTCTCGCCGGCCCAGGAGGCAGCGATCGTCAAAGCCTATGGTTCGCGCGCGGCCTTCGACCAGCACATCGTCAGCGACGTGCTGTTTGGCGAGCCGGCCCGGGCCCTGGCCCGCGACCAAGCCAGGGTTGGGCCGCCAACCTGGCTCTACCGCTTCTCGGTGATCTCGGCCAAGGCGCCCAAGGCGGTGCAGGGCGGCGCGGTCCACGCGTCAGACCGGCAATATGTGTTCAAGACGTTGAACGCCTCGCCCTGGCCCACCGACGCCCGCGACGCGGCCCTCGCCGAGACGATCAGCGCCTATTGGGTGGCTTTCGCCAAGACCGGCGATCCCAACGGCCCGGGCCGGCCGGCCTGGCCGCACTATGGCCCAGCCGACCGCCTGATCAATTTCACCAACGACGGTCCGATCGCCGAAAAGGCGCCGGACGCCGCTGTCCTCGACGCGATCGCCGCGGCCGAACGCTAGGCGCGGCCGACGTCCTGGCCAGCACGGCGTGGGACATCTACGCCGGCGCGCGCCGCCTGGCGCGATTTGGGCCGCCTGTGTCAGGTGTCCCGGTCGCGCGTGTGCTGCTCCATGCCCTTCTGGCGCCCAAGCCACGCCTCCCGGCGGATGGTCCAGAGTTCATAGTCGGGCGCGAGCGCGCTGGGCGGGCTGTCCAAGGTGCCGAGCTTGATCTCGATCTGGTCCGAATCTTCAGCCCAGTTGAACAGCGATGAGCCGCATTTCGGGCAGAAGCGCTCACCGCCCGCCCGGCTTTGCCAGCATCCAAGCTGGCCCGACAGGGTCGCGCTGGCCCTGGGCCAGATTCCGAAAAACGAGAAGGCTGAACCAGAGTCCTTCCGGCAGGTTTCGCAATGGCAGATGCCGACCCGGATGGGCTCGCCGTCGAGTTCGTAGCGGACCTGTCCGCAGTTGCAGCCACCGGAAAGTTTCATCGTGAACTCGCGCTTTCTGCGTCGTGCCGCCGCTCGCCCTCGCGAAGCTATTTCGCCGCGGCCGTTTTCTCAGCCGCCAGGCGGGCTTCGGCCGCCACGATCATGGCCTGGAAGCGCGCATCCTCGCGGATCGGATCGAGGTCGGGATCGGTCGCCGCCGCGTCCACGAAGCGCTTGACCCGGCTTTCCATCACCGGACGCAGCATCTCAATGGCGCCGTCCGGGTCGTGCAGGTTGACCGAAAGCGCACAGCCGAAATTGTAGCGCATCAGTATGTTTTCCGGGTCGATGAGCAGCGCCCTTTTCATCCATTCGCGGGCGCGATCGCCCTCGCCGAGCACCGCAAGGGCGTCCGCCGCATAGGCCATCGCGTGGCTGTTGATTCGATCATGGACAAGAATCTTCTCCACGCGCTCGAGCGACGCGCGCGAGGCGGCCTTTGCCGCTTCCCGATCGCCCAGCGCCATATGACAGCTTGCCAACATCCCGCACGGGGTGAAGTCCGCCTGCGCCTGCTCGGCGGTGACGGCGAAGCATCGCACGGCCTCCCGGAACCGGCGGGCGTGATAGTAGATCCGGCCGGCGCTGCGGTTTGCCTCATAGGACTGCGGATCGAGTCTAAGGGCGAGTTCAACTTCCTTTAGGCCGTCCTCGGACTGGCCAGCAAAGGAGAGCACATTGCCCTTGGCCGCGTGAGCCTCGGCGGATTCTGGATCCAACGCCAACGCCCGTTCCGCCTCGGCAGACCCGTCAGACTCATCCCCGCGGAACACTTCAGGAATGCTCGCCAGCGCATGGGACAGGAGCGCCCAGGCGCGCGAGTACTCAGGGTCCATTTCCACCGCCCGTCGAGCCAGGCGGACGATCGCCTTCTCGCGCTGGGAGTCGCCCCGCGAGCCGCTGTCCAGATACTGACGGGCCAAAAGAAATAGGGTGTAGGCTTCCGCGTTAGCGGTGCCACGACGCTCGATGGCCTGGCGTTCGTTCGGCAGCAGCGTGACCTTCAGTGCGGCGACGATGGCCCGGCTGATCTCGTCCTGGAGGGCGAAGATATCGTCGAGGTCACGGTCGTAGCGCTCGGCCCATAGATGGGTGTCGGTGGCCGCCTCAATGAGCTGGGCGGTGATCCGGACCCGGGCGCCGGCCTTGCGCACGCTCCCCTCGACCACATGGCTGACGCCAAGCTCCCTGGCCACCTGCATCATGGGTGTCGACTTGCCCTTGAAAGCGAAGGCCGAGTTCCGCGAAGCCACGCTGAGCGCCGAGACCTTGGAAAGGTCGGTGATGATGTCCTCGCTGATCCCGTCGGAGAAATATTCCTGTTGCGGGTCGTCGCTGATGTTGGCGAACGGCAGGACGCAGATGGAGAGCTTGGGCCGTGGCCGAGCGGCCGGCGCGGAAGATGGGCCGTGGGCGGTCATTCCGGCGGTCAGGGCGGCGATGCTGTCCACCACCTTGCGCCAGCCGGGATGATCGGCGCCGCCCGACCAGCCGTTCATGTCCGCGCACTGCGTCTGGTCGAACGGCATCGGCAGCTCGGCGCCATCGACAGTGAGCTGGACCAGCTTGCGATCGGCGCGCGCCCGTTCGGCTTCCGAGCGCACCCACTCCGAACCGGCCGCCTCGGCGGACCACACCACCACCACGGCCTTGGCCGCGGCGAGCCGCTCGCGAATGACGTCGGCGTAGGCCCGGTGCGCCGGGATCTCGTCATCCCGCCAGACGCCATAGCCCAGCGCCCGCAGGGCGTCGCCGATCTGGCGGGCCTGCGGCTCGGTCGAGCGAGCATAGGAAATGAAGACGTCGGACATGCGGCCCATCGCGCGGACCCTATCGACAGCGGGTGTTGACAGGCAAGCGCGGCTTTGGGACCCATTCCGCCTCCTTCTCCCCTTGCGGGAGAAGGTGTCGGGCGAGAGCCCGATGGATGAGGGGTCTCGCCGCCTTTTGGAGATTTGCCTGCGAGACGCTTATCCCAAAGAATTCCCGACCCCTGCTATTTCGCTTGCGCGGCCGCTTCCGACTTGGCCAGGCGGGTCTCGGCCGCCGCGACCATGGCCTGGAAGCGCGGGTCGTCGCGCACCGCGTCCATGTCCGGGTCGACTTTGGCCCAGGCGAGCTCGGATGGAGTCACCTGCCCGAAGTACGGGCCCAGGAGCGCCAGCGCCCCATCGACATCTTTCAAATGGGTGCCGAGGTCGCAGGCGAAATTGTAACGCATGTTCTGGTTGTCCGGGTCGATCAGCAGGGCGCGGCGCATCCAGTCGCGGCACCGGTCCGCTTCGCCAAGCACGGCCAGGGCGCCCGACCCGTAGCCCATCGCCATGCCGTTACTGCGGTCCTGCGCCAGGATGGCCTCGGCGCGGGCGACCGTCGTCCGGGCCGCCCGCCGGGCCCCTTCGGTGTCGCCGAGCGCGGTGTGACAGGTGATCAGCATCGCAGGACAATCGACGACGGTCTCCATCAGCGCCGTCGCCTTTTCCCAGAAGGGAATGGCGTCGGCGATGCGCCCCTGGCTGAAACACAGAGCGGCGGCGGCGGCATTCGCCTCATAACACTCGGGATCGAGACGCAGGGCGATCTCGATTTCCTCCGAGGCCTCGTCATACCGCCCCTCATGACGCAGGTTTCCGGCTTTGGCGGCATGGGCCTCGGCGAGATCGGGATCGAGCGCCAGCGCCTTGTCGACAGCCGTCCAACTGTCGACTTCCTGCCTGCCGAAACGGAAACGCAAAGTCGCCTGCGCGCTTCCCATCAGGGCCCAAGAGCGAGCATAGGCCGGATCGATCTCCACGGCCCGGCGGGCGAGCCGGATAGTGGCTTCGATGTGCGGGGCGCTGAAGTTGCCGTTCCACCGGTATTGGTTGGCCATGAGGTAGAGGTCGTAGGCCTCGACGCTGTCGGTTCCGCGCCGCTCGATGGCCTTTTTCTCTTCCGGCAGAAGCTTCAGCTTCAACGCCGCGACGATGGCCTCCGAGATCTCGTCCTGCAGGGCGAAGATGTCGGTCAGGTCGCGGTCATAGCGTTCGGCCCACAAATGGTCGCCGGCCGCCCCGTCGATGAGCTGGGCGGTGATGCGAACGCGCGAGCCGGCCTTGCGCACGCTGCCTTCCAGAAGATGGCTGACGTTCAGTTCCCGGGCCACCTGGCGCAAATCGGGGGATTTGCCCTTGTAGGCGAAGGCGCTGTTCCGCGCCGTCACCGACAGGGCCGAGACCTTGGAAAGGTCGGTGATGATGTCTTCGCTGATGCCGTCGCTGAAATACTCCTGCTCGGCGTCGCCGCTCATGTTGGCGAACGGCAGCACACAGATGGAGAGCTTGCGGGCCTGAGCCGGCGCCCCGGCGCGGTCACCCCCCTTGGCGCCGACGAGTTCGGCGACGCTGGCCGCCACCTTGCGCCAGCCTGGCGCGTCGAGGTCGCCGCTCCAGCCGCGCAGGTCGGCGCACTGAATGCGGTTGAACGGCAGCGGCGGGGTGGCGGCGTCGAGGTTCAGTTGGACCAGGGTCCCGGCCTCGCGCGCCACGTCGGCCTCGGCGCACACCCACTGCGATTTCACCGCCTCGGCCGACCAGACCACGACCACGGCCTTGGCGGAGCGCAGCCGCTCCTCGATGACCTTGGAATAGTCCTGATGCGCCGGCAGTTCGTCGTCGCGCCACACGCTGTGGCCCAGCGCCCGAAGGGCCTCGCCGATCTGCCGGGCCTGGGTCTCGGTCGACCTGGCGTAGGAAATGAAGACGTCGGACATGCGGCCCCCGCCAAGACCCTATCGATTGCGGGCCTTGACAGGCAAGCGCGGCTTTGGGGAACGCCGCCGCTCCGTCAGAAGCCGCCGAACGGCACGATCCGGTTGCCGACGTCGTGGCCGATGTCGGCGCGGCCGAGCCAGGGGATGCCGGAG
>DASXMK010000544.1:0-3777 GCA_036495705.1 Caulobacteraceae bacterium
GATTCCGAAGTTCGCAAAGGCCTGTGGCGAGCTCCGACGAACTTCGGAATCGATAAGGACACTAGCAAGTATATGAGTCTAGTGTGCTTTTTTGGATTTGAAGTTCGCTCCGCGCCCGCCCCCTGAATGCGGCGAACTTCAAATCCAGCACACTAGGCAGGGGCCGCGTTTGCTTATGGCCAGGCGAGCGGGTTGAATGCATCAATGGTCCGCGACCTCGAACTTTCGATCAACGGCGAGACCCGGCGCCTCCAGGTCGACGATACGGCCTCCCTGCTCGATGTGTTGCGGGGCGACCTCGGGCTCAAAGCGGCTCGCTTTGGCTGCGGCGCCGGCGAGTGCGGCGCGTGTTCGGTGCTGGTCGACGGCGAGGACAAGGCGTCCTGCCAGATCGAAGTCGGCAATCTCGCCGGCAAGGCGATCACCACCCTGGAAGGCATCGGGACCCGCGAACGGCCCCATCCGCTACAGACGGCCATGCTCGAGCTCCAGGCCGGCCAATGCGGCTATTGTCTCGCGGGGATCATCGTCGCCGCCAAGGCCCTGCTCGACCGCAACCCGGATCCGAGCCGGGCCGAGGTCGCCCAGGCGCTTGACGGGCACCTGTGCCGATGCGGGGCGCACAATCGCATCATGGCCGCCGTGGCCGTGGCCGGGCGACGCCTCCGCGAGGCGGCATGATCCCCGCCAACCTCGCCGCCAATCCCCGGCTTGATCGATGGGTCGGTTTTGAAACCGCCGGCCGTGTTCGCATCGCCTTCGGCAAGGTCGAGTATGGCCAGGGCGCCGCGACCGGCCTGGCCCAGATCGCCGCCGAGGAGCTCGACGTGGCCATGCGCCGCCTGGACGTGGTCAATACCGAGACCGATCGATCCCCGGACGAGGGTCTGACGGTCGGGAGCATGAGCATCGAGACCTCGGGCGCGGCGGTCCGCGCCGCCTGCGCCGAAGCCAGGGCGCTGTTCGTCGCCGCCGCCGCCAATCGTCTGGGCTGCGCGGCTGGCGACCTCGACATCGTCGACGGCGCGTTCCTGGCTCAGGGACAACCGACGGACGTGGACTATTGGTCGCTGGCCCCCGAGGTCGACCTCGCCCAGGCGCCGAGCGGCGAGGCGCGGTGGAAGACGCCCGACCGGCATCGGCTGGTCGGCCGCGAACAGCCCCGGCTGGATCTGCCTGCCAAGGTTTTCGACGCCGCCTATATCCACGATCTCGCCCCGCCCGGCATGCTGCACGCCCGCGTGCTCCGCCAGCCCGGCCCCAAGGCGACCCTGGCGAAGCTGAACGAAAGCGCCATCCGCCATGCGGCGAGCGCGGCCGTCGATATCGTCCGCGAAGCCCAGTTCCTGGCCTTCGTCAGCGCGAGCGAGCGCGCGGTCGACGCGGCAGTCGAGGCCGCTGAACGCACAACGGTGTGGGAGAACCCGCGCGCGGTGTCGGAGGCGCTGTCCGAGCCGATATCGCTGAAAACCCTGGAAAGCGTCGCCTATCCTTTCGGCGATCCGCGGCCCGAGGAGGCCAATCGTCGCCGCCACCAGGCCGCCTACGGCCGGCCCTACCTCTCACACGCCTCCCTTGGTCCCTCATGCGGCCTGGCCAGGATGGAGGGCGGCCGGCTCACGGTCTGGACCCACGCCCAGGGCGTCTACCCCCTGCGCCAGCTGCTGGCCCGCATCGTCGGCCTGCCGCCCGAGCAGATCACGGTGATTCACGCCCCGGGCCCCGGCAACTACGGTCACAACGGCTCGGACGACGCGGCCGTGGACGCCGCGGTCATCGCCGTACGCCGGCCAGGCGCGCCGATCCGGGTGCGGTGGCGGCGCCAGGATGAATTCGGCCACGCCCCGGTGGGGACGGCGATGCATGTCGAACTGAGCGCCGAACTGGACGCCTCGGGGCGGCTGGCGGACTACACGGCCGAGATCTGGAGCGGCTCGCACACCGGCGGCCGTGGCGGCGCCCTGGCGGCGAGCGCGCTTGGCCTGCCCCCGGCCCCGGCAATCGCTCCGCCGACCCTGCCCAACGGCATGAGGTTCAGCGGGGCTATTCTCAACGCCACGCCGGCCTACGACATTCCGGCCCGGCGGTTCACCGAGCATGCCATCGCCAAGAGCCCGGTGCGCACCTCTTCGCTGCGCGGGCTGGGCGGGCCGGTCAACACCTATGCCGGCGAGTGCTTCATCGACGAACTGGCCGCGATCGCCGGTCAGGATCCCCTGGCTTACCGCCTGGCCATGTTGTCCGATCCCAGAGCCCGGCGAGTGGTCGAGCGCCTGGCCGAGATGTGCGACTGGGCCGCGCGTGGACCGGCCGGAACCGGCCAGGGACTGGGGCTGGCGTTCAGCCGCTACCGCGACCGCGGGGCCTATGTCGCGGTCGCCGCCGCTCTCACTGTCGAGGCCGAGGTGCGCCTTGACCACATGTGGTGCGTCGCCGACTGCGGTCAGGCGATCAATCCCGACGGGGCCAAGAACCAGCTTGAGGGTGGCGTGATCATGGGCGCCAGCTGGGCGCTGAAGGAACACGTGCGACTGGGCGGGACGGGCATCCTCACCGCCACCTGGGACGACTATCCGATTCTCCGGTTCGACGAGGTCCCGCCGGTGGACGTCGAACTGGTGATGGCCCAGAGCGAACGGTCGGTGGGCGCCGGCGAGGTCTCGGTCGGCCCGGCCATGGCCGCGGTGGGCAACGCCGTCGCCCACGCCCTTGGCGAGCGCATTCGCGACCTGCCCCTCACGCGCGATCGCATCGCCCAGGCTCTGCTGAGCCGATGACCAAGGCTCAGCGCCAGATCATCCAGTTCTAGCGTCTATCCTTGAGCGATCGCCGAACCGGCGGAAACAGCACCAGCAAGACCGCGTCGGTGGTGAAGATGCAGCGGTCGTTGTGGCCGCATTCGGGAACGATGATCAGCCTCGGCTGGGCGCCCAGACGCTCGGAGATGAGCTTCACGAACGCCTCGCCGCGCGCGCGCCGGGTCGGGCCCTGGGCCATGGCCTCGGCCGAACCGTCGAAACCGCCGAGCGGCAGGGTGTCGACCTGGCCAAGCAGATAAGTGGTCGGCCGGCTGGCCAGTTGGCGCTTCAGGGTCTCGTCGCTGGCGCGCGCCGCATAGCCTTGCCGGTCCTCCAGACCGTAAGGCCAGCGGTCGAAGTCGGCCGGGGCGGAGGGGGCGACGGGTCCGTAGGCATAGCCCGCACGGGCCGCCTCGTCTTTCCACTCGCCTCTGGCGGCGTCGGGCGCGGCGTCGCCCTGCGGCAGCGGCCGCGCCGTCTCCGGCCAGGCGTAGCTCGATGGGTTGGCCACCACATAGCCAACCGCCACGCCCAGGCTGTCGTGGACCGTGTTGGCCATCTCGTAGCGGGTGACGAACTGGCCGCCGGCGGAATGACCGGCGATGACGATCGTCTTCAGGTTCGGGAACACGCGCCGGTCGGCCAGACGCTTCAGCAGGCGGTCCATGAAATCGAACGAAGTCAGGTCCGGCTCGCCGACCGCTGCTCCGCCCGAACGCCAGCTGACCGCGCCGCAGCTCCAGCTCACCTCGCCGGCCGCCAGGCGGTCGTGGCACTCGCCATCGGCCGAATGGAACGCCGGGGCGATAACCACGGTGTCGCCGAGGGCGCCGGCCAGGAAGGCGGCGCCGGTCGCGGTGGTGAAATAATGGTCGGCGTTACGCAGGGCGCCATGCACCATGATCAGCGCCCGCCGGATGCGCGGGTGGCGCCCTTCCAGCGGATAGGTGCGATAGATCATGGCCCGCTGGCCGGCCTT
>DASXMK010000545.1:0-3515 GCA_036495705.1 Caulobacteraceae bacterium
GACCGACCTGTTCTACCAGGGCGTGCGCCCGGCCATGAACGTCGGCATTTCGGTCAGCCGCGTCGGCTCCAACGCCCAGATCAAGGCCGTCAAGACCGCTGTCGGCCAGCTGAAAAGCGAACTGGCGCAATACCGGGAGATGGCCGCTTTCGCCAAGTTCGGCTCCGACCTCGACGTCTCCACCCAGCGCCTGCTGGCCCGCGGCGAGCGCCTGACCGAGCTTTTGAAACAGCCGCAGTATTCGCCCCTGCAGGCCGAGGAGCAGGTGTGCGTGCTCTACGCCGGCACCCGCGGCTATCTGGACAAGATCCCGGTGGCCCAGGTGCGCCAGTTCGAGGCCGAGTTGCTTAGCCATCTGCACGGCCACCACGCCGGTCTGCTTGAGGCGATCCGCAAGGACAAGGCGCTGGGCGCGCCGCTGGAGGCCGAGCTGAAAGCCGTCCTCGACGCCTTCGCCGGCAATTTCGGGTGATGATCGCGCGCCAAGACTCTCTCCCCCCCTTGGGGGGAGTACGGCCGAAGGCCGGGTGGGGGGCTCCAGTGGGCGCCGCCCCCTCCGCCGCTTTGCGGTCCCCCTCCCCCAAAGGGGGAGGAGAGGGCCTGCGCCACCGCGAAGCGGTGGAGGGGGGCTGCGCCTAAATGGCCTCCCTCAAGGACCTCAGAAACCGCATCGCCTCCGTCGCGGCGACGCAGAAGATCACCAAGGCGCTCAACATGGTCGCCGCCGCCAAGCTGCGCCGCTCGCGCGAGGCGGCCGAGAACGCCCGGCCCTACGCCGAGCGCATGGCCGCGGTGATCGCCAACCTCGCCCATAGCGCGCCGGCCGACGGGGCCCCGCCGCTGCTGGTCGGCACGGGCAAGACCGACAAGGAGCTGGTGGTGGTGGCGACCGCCGACCGCGGCCTCGCCGGTGGTTTCAATTCCTCGATCGTGCGCGCGGCCCGCGAGCACATCAGCGGGCGCCTGGCGGCCGGCAAACAGGTCTCGATCCTCACCGTTGGGCGCAAGGCCCGCGACCAGCTGCGGCGCAATTACGGCCAGCTGTTCGTCGACAGCATCGAGGCCGGCTCGTCGGCCTCCCTGGCCAGGGCGCAACAGGTGGCCGACGTGGTTCTGAAGCGCTTCGCCGATGGCGAGGCCGACGTCGTCACCCTGTTCTTCAACCGCTTCGTTTCGGTGGTCAGCCAGAAGCCGACCGCCCGCCAGCTAATCCCGGCCCAGGTGGCCGGCGAGACCCCGAACATCGACCTCAAAGGCGCGGTCTACGAATACGAACCGGACGAGGCGAGCATTCTCTCCGTCCTGCTGCCGCGCAACATCGCCACCCAGATCTTCGCCGCCATGCTCGAGAACCAGGCCGGGTTCTTCGCCGCCCAGATGGCGGCCATGGACAACGCCACCCGCAACGCCGGCGACATGATCGCCGCCCTGACCCTGGTCAAGAACCGCACCCGCCAGGCCCAGATCACCAAGGAGCTGATCGAGATCATCTCCGGCGCCGAGGCGTTGTGATGCAAAGCTCGTCCCACCATGATCTCCCCCTGCGAAGCGGGGGGAGGGCCGGCGAAGCCGGGAGGGGGGCGAGTGACAGAGCGCCAGCGCTCGCCGCCGCCCCCTCCACCCCTTCGGGGTCCCCCTCCCCCGTGAACGTGGGAGGATCCGAATCCAGGAAAGACCATTCATGACCATGACCGACACCCTGCCCGCCAAGGACGTCGCCCTGCCCCAGGGCGTGGCCACCGGCCGCGTCGCCCAGATCATCGGGGCGGTGGTCGACGTCGAGTTCGACGGCCACCTGCCGGCGATCCTTTCGGCGCTCGAGACCACCAACACTGACCAGAAGACCGGCGAGCCGTTCCGCCTGGTGCTCGAGGTCGCCCAGCACCTGGGCGAAAACACCGTGCGCACCATCGCCATGGACACCACCGAGGGCCTGACCCGCGGCCACCCAGTGGTCGACAGCGGCGGCCCGATCACCGTGCCGGTGGGTCCGGGGTGCCTGGGGCGGATCATGAACGTCATCGGCGAGCCGGTCGACGAGGCCGGCCCGATCCCGCACAACCGCCGCGCCGCCATCCACCGCGAAGCCCCGCCGTTCGTCGACCAGACCACCTCGGCCGAGATCCTGGTCACCGGCATCAAGGTCGTCGACCTGCTGTGCCCCTATACCCGCGGCGGCAAAATCGGCCTGTTCGGCGGCGCGGGCGTGGGCAAGACCGTGACCATGCAGGAGCTGATCAACAACATCGCCAAGGCCTATGGCGGCTATTCGGTGCTGGCCGGGGTCGGCGAGCGCACCCGCGAAGGCAACGACCTCTATCACGAGATGATCGAGTCCAAGGTCAATGTCGACCCGCGGGAGCATGGCGGTTCGACCGAAGGCTCGCGCTGCGCCCTGGTCTACGGCCAGATGAACGAACCCCCCGGGGCCCGGGCCCGGGTGGCGCTCAGCGGCCTCGCCCAGGCGGAGTACTTCCGCGACGAGGAGGGCAAGGACGTCCTGCTGTTCATCGACAACATCTTCCGCTTCACCCAGGCCGGCTCGGAAATGTCGGCCTTGCTCGGCCGCATCCCTTCGGCCGTGGGTTATCAGCCGACGTTGGCCACCGAGATGGGCGAGCTGCAGGAGCGCATCACCTCGACCACCAAAGGCTCGATCACCTCGGTGCAGGCGATCTTCGTGCCGGCCGACGACATGACCGACCCGGCCCCGGCCACCTCCTTCGCCCACCTCGACGCCATGACCGTGCTCAACCGCGACATCGCCGCCCTGGGCATCTTCCCGGCCGTCGATCCGCTGGATTCGACCTCGCGCATCCTCGATCCCCTGGTGATCGGCGACGAGCACTATCAGGTGGCCCGGCGCGTCCAGGAAATCCTGCAGCAATACAAGGCGTTGAAAGACATCATCGCCATCCTCGGCATGGATGAGCTTTCCGAGGAGGACAAGATCACCGTCGCCCGGGCGCGCAAGATCACCCAGTTCCTCAGCCAGCCCCTGCACGTGGCCGAGGCCTTCACCAACCAGCCGGGCGTGTTCGTGCCTCTGGAGGAGACCATCGCCTCGTTCAAGGCCGTGTGCGAAGGCCAGTACGACCACCTGCCGGAGACCGCCTTCCGCATGGTCGGGGGCATCGCCGAGGCGGTGGCCAAGGCCGAGAAGATGGCGGAGGAGGCGTGAGCGGCGTGAAGTTCGAGTTCTCCCTGGTTACGCCGCAGCGCGAGCTGGTCAACGAAATGGTCGACCAGGTCGATGCGCCCGGCATCGAGGGCGATTTCGGGGTCCTGGCCGGCCACGCCCCCTTCATGACCACCCTCAGGGAAGGCCAGCTGCGCGTGCATGTGTTCATCGACCGCGAGGAGCAGGTGTTCGAAATCAAGGGCGGCTTTGCCGACGTGACGCCCCAGGGCCTGACCATCCTGGCCGAGGAAGCCGTCGAGGTGCAGTAAAGCCACGCTCCTCCCCCAAGCCATCGGAGGAGAGCGCCGGCGCTCTCTCCCCCCTCAGGGGGGAG
>DASXMK010000546.1:0-6990 GCA_036495705.1 Caulobacteraceae bacterium
GGATCGCCGAGTAGCTAAGCAGGGGCCGGCCGCCAGTTTCAACCAGCCCGCGCATGAAGATCATCGACGCGCCGGCTCGGATCACCTCGCCCGTGGCCTGGACGATCTCGCCCTCGAAGGCGGCGTCGATGAACTCGCAGCTCATCTGGGCGGTGACCGAGCCGCTATCCTGCAGATGCTCGGTGGCGATGCAGAAAATGGCGTAGTCGGCGAAGGTCATCAGCGCCCCGCCGTGCATGGCCCCGTGGCCGTTCATGTGTTTCCGCTCGGCCCGGAAGGCGCACACCATGGTCCCGTCCGGCTCGCGCCGGGCGTAGAACGGGCCGGCCAGCAGTTCGAACGGGTCCGGACTCCACAGGGTCCAGCCGGCCCACTCGCCCTCGCTCACCGCCTGCGGCGTCCAGCGTGCGTCTACCGCGTCCATGGCTCCTCCCGCGGATTTGGCGATATACGAGCTTGCGCCGGTCGCAAAGGAGATCGCCATGGCCCTCGACGCCGACACCCGCGAGCAGCTTCTTGAGGGCGTGCGGCGGTTCGTGGCCGAACGGCTGCGGCCGATCGAGGCTGAGGTAGCCGAGAACGACGCCATTCCCGAAGCCGTGCTGGGCGAGATGCGGGCGCTTGGCCTCTATGGCCTGTCGATCCCCGAGGCCTATGGCGGGCTCGATCTTTCCATGGAGGACGAGTGCCTGGTGGCCATGGAGGTCGGCCACGCCAGTCCGGCGTTCCGCTCGGCCTTTGGCACCAATGTCGGCATAGGCAGCCAGGGACTGGTGATGTTCGGGACCGAAGACCAGAAGGCCCGCTGGCTGCCCGGCATCGCTTCTGGGGAAATCGTCACCTCCTTCGCCTTGACCGAGCCGGAAGCTGGCTCCGACAGCGCCGCGGTGCGCACCCGGGCCGAGCGCGACGGCGAGGTCTACGTCCTAAACGGGGCCAAGCGCTACATCACCAACGCCAACAAGGCGCAGCTGTTCACGGTCATGGCCCGCACCGATCCGGCCATCAAAGGCGGCGGCGGGGTCTCGGCGTTCCTGGTCCCGCGCGACCTGCCGGGGGTGTCGGTGGGCAAGCCGGAAAAAAAGATGGGCCAGCAGGGGGCTCACATTTGCGACGTCAATTTCGACAATGTCCGGGTGCCGGCCGCCAACCGCCTGGGGGCCGAGGGCGAAGGCTTCCGGCTGGCCATGCAGGTGCTCGACCGTGGGCGGCTGCACATCTCGGCGGTGTGCGTCGGCGTCGCCGAGCGCCTGATCGCCGATAGCGTCGCCTACGCCGCCGAGCGCAAGCAGTTCGGGGCCGCCATCGCCTCGTTCCAGCTAATCCAGGGCATGATCGCCGATTCCAAGACCGAGGCCCTGGCGGCCCGGGCCCTGACCCTGGAGACCGCGCGAGCGCGCGACCAAGGCGCGAACGTCACCCTGGAGGCGGCGGCGGCCAAGTATTTCGCCTCGGAGATGGTCGGGCGCGTGGCCGACCGGGCGGTGCAGATCTTCGGCGGGGCCGGCTATGTCGCCGACCACGGCATCGAGCGGCTGTACCGCGACGTGCGCATCTTCCGCATCTATGAGGGCACCAGCCAGATCCAGCAGGTGGTCATCGCCCGCGAGACCATGAAACGCGGCGGCTAGGCGCTCTGCTCCGTGCCGTCCGAAAGTCTGGCCAGCCTGTGCTCGAAGTCCTCGCACACGCCAATCATCGCCTCGTGAAAGGCGATCCCCATTCTGAGGGTCAACAGCGGGTGGACATTGCCTTGTTGCGTTTTGAAGTCGGCGGCCGGCTCGACCCTTTTCAAACTGGCGACCCGCTCGAGGCTCCTGCGTTTGACCTCGGCCAGCAGCGCTTGAGCTTCGCTGGGCGCGAGGGCGTCGGCGAAGAACAGCTTCAACAGTCCCACATCGCGCAGTTCGAAAGGCAACGGCTCGTCGCGCCGCAACCATGCGCGCAGCTCGGTTTCGCCAGCCTCGGTGATTTCGAATATGCGCCGCCGGCGTTTGCCGAGCGGCTCCGAACGACCCTCGATCAGGCCGTCGCGCTCAAGGCGCTCGAGGCTCGGATAGATCTGCGCCTGTGAGATCGTCCAGAAAAATCGAATTGAAGAATCGACCAGTTGCTTGATTTCATAGCCGGACCGGGCGCCGAGCCGGACCATGCCAAGCACCACGCAAGCGGGCGTGTCGAGCTTTGATCCCTGGTCGTTCATTTTCCCTCGACAAGTTCCGTGTGATATGTCAATCTAACATATTAGTTTGACATATTGGAGCGGCCGATGTCCAGCTTCCCAACATCCCTGCCAACTACGGCCCTGCGCACGGCGATGGAGGCGCGGGACGTCAACGCGATCGTCGACGCCTTCGCTCCGGACGCGGAATTCCGCTCGCCCTTCACCGGCAAGCTGGTGTTCACGGGGCACGACCAGATCCGGGCGTTAACCAAGGTGATCCTGAAAGTCTTCGAAGGCTTCGCTTACGCCGAGGAACTGAGCATGGGCGGGGCCGGCGTGCTGGTCTCCAACGCCAAAGTCGACGGCCAGGCCATCGAGATGATTGACTTCATGCGCTTTCGTGGCGACGGCAAGATCCAGACCATGACCATCTTCGTGCGCCCGTTGCCGGCGGCCGCGGCGGCGCTGCGCGCGATCGGCGCCGGCCTTGGTCGTCAAAGGAGTGGGGCGAGAGCGGCGATCATCGGGACGCTGTCGGCCCCGCTCGCGTTCATGACCCGCGTCGGCGACGTCATCGGCGTGGGGCTTATCCGGAGCGCTTTGGCGCCGATCCGAAACTGATCTGGGCTAACTCACGCCAGTCTCGATGGCCAGGCGCACCAGATCGGCGGTGCGCGAGACCCCCAGCTTGGCTTTGATCTGCACACAGTTGTTGGCCACGGTCTTGTAGCCGACCCCCACCGCCTCGGCGATCTCGGCCAGGCTGGCCCCGCCGGCCAGCAGGCGCATGATCTCCAGCTCGCGCGCGGTGAGCTGGTCGAGCGCGTCCCCGCCGCCCGCGGTGGCCAGGGCCTGGGCCAGTTCGGCTTCGACATAGCGCCCGCCGGCCAGGACCCTGCGCACCGCCGCCAGCAGCTCGTCAGGCGAGGCGTTCTTGGTCACATAGCCGGCGGCCCCGGCGTCCAGGGCTCGCTTGGCGTACAGCGGCTCGCCGTGCATGGAGAGGACCAGGATCGGCCCGGCCCCGGCCGCGATCATCCGCCGCAGCAGCTCCAGGCCGCCCAGGCCCGGCAGGTTGAGATCGAGGATCACCAGCTCCGGCCGCCGCTGGCGGATCAACGCCAGGGCGTCGCGGCCGGTGGCGGCTTCGAGGATGTCGCCGGCGGCCTGGGCGGCCAGCAGGCGCTTGAGGCCGGCGCGGACCAGGGCGTGGTCTTCGACCAGCAGGATGCTCATGGGGCCTCGGCCGGTTCGAGGTCCCGGACCGGCGCCGGCAGCCGGGCCGTCACCGTCCAGCCGCCGGCCTCGCCACGGACAATGTCCAAGCCCCCGCCGGCCGCGGCCACACGTTCTCGCATGCCGGTGAGGCCAAAACCGGTCGCACCCGGCGCGCCGCTCGGCGCCCCATCGTCGCTGACCCGGGCGAAGACTTCGCCTGGGCTCTGGCGGCCGACCTCGACCTCGATGCGGTTCGGGCGGCCATGGCGGACGGCGTTGTTCAGGGCTTCCTGAACCACCCTGTACAGGATCTCGCGGCTGGCCTCGTCGGCGGCCAGGACCTCGTCATCGGCCACCCGCACCGCAAAACCGACGGCCGGATGGCGGGCGCTCCAGAAGGCGGCCAGTTCGCCGATGGCGGCGGCCAAACCGAGATCAATCAGCTCGGTGGGCCGCAGACGGCCCAGGATGTCGCGCACCAGCCGCTGCATGTGGGCCACTGACTGCTGGATGGCCTCGACCTGGCGGACCGCCTCGGCCGCCTTGCCCTCGGCGATCAGGCCGCGGGCCATGGCCGCGTCGACATTGACCGCGAACAGGTGTGGCCCGATCTCGTCATGCAGGTCGCGGGCGAGGTCGGCGCGCTCTTCGTCCTGGAGGGTGGCGATCTGGGTCTCCAGGCGCTGGGTGCGGGCCTGCATGACCCCAAGGCGGGCAGCCATGTCGTTGACCGACCGCCCGACCGTGACCAGTTCCGGCGGCCCGGCCTCGCGCACCTGGGCGGCATAGTCGCCCGCCCCGATGCGCCCGAAAGCGGCCGAGAACTCGGCCAGCGGCCGCAGGGCCCGGCCGACGGCCAGCCACACCAAGACCGAGCCGATAGCGAAGGAGGCCGCGAGCACCGCCGTCAGGTCGAGGAACTCGCTCCATACCGCGGCCACGTCATTGGTGGCCACCGGCACGAGGACCAGCGACCCGTAGCCGGCGACCGGCACGGCCAGGCGCACGGCGCCGACGCCCGGTTGGAAACGCGACGCGAACCACGCCGGGGCCGGGCGCACGGGCAGAGGATGGGAGATGACGCGCACCACACCGCCGGCGTCGATGAGGCTGGCGCGAACATGCCGGGCGCCATCGAAGGAAGCCACCAGCCGGGCCACGTCGCCGGCCGGATCATCGGACCTGGGAAGCGAACGGAAAGCCGCGGCCACGGTCAGGCGCCCGCCGACCATGGCGGCGACCAACTCCTCGCGCAGCACCTTGTTGGCCTGCCAGCCGGCCAGGGCCACGCCGACCACCGAACCGGTGAGCAGCAGCGCGGCGATGGCGGCCACAACTCTCGAACGCAGCGACATGACGGTGGTGTTTAGCCTGACGATCCCGCCGCGCCCATCATCCGCCAGCAATCGGGAAGAATTCCCGGCCAGAACGGGAACTGGCGCCCTGGGAGGGGCCGGCGGGCGCCCTTAAGCCTCGCTGGCGCATTTCATGCCGCAGCGGGGGCCAGATTGAAGCAGGAATTGATGAGAAGCTTTTGCCTGGCGGCCTCGACACTCGCCCTTTGCACGCCGATCGCGGCCGTGGCGGCGGACGCCGATCAGACCAGCGTGTCGGAAATCATCGTCACCGCCAAGCGTCTCAACGAGGCCCGCGCCTCGATCCAGCCGCAGATCGGCGCCTCGGTCTACACCATCGATTCGACGGCCATCGAGGCCATGCCCGGCGGGGCCAATGAGCCGCTGGACCAGGTGGTTCTGCAGTCGCCGGGCGTAGCGGAAGACTCCTATGGCCAGGTGCATGTGCGCGGCGAGCACAATGGCCTGCAGTATCGGCTCAACGGCGTCATCCTGCCCGAGGGCCTCAGCGTCTTCAGCCAGGCGCTCAATCCCCGCCTGGCCGACAAGGTCGACCTGATCACCGGCGCCCTGCCGGCCGAGTACGGCCTGCGTACGGCCGGCATCATCGACATCACCACCAAGAGCGGCGTGGCCCAGAACGGCGGTGAGATGTCGTTCTACGGCGGCAGCGACAACCGCTACCAGCCCAGCGTCGAATATCGCGGTTCGTCAGGGAATTTCAGTTACTTCGGGTCGCTGAGCTATCTGCACGATTCGCTCGGGATCGAGTCTCCCGACGCCAGCGCCTACCCCCTGCACGACCGTACCGACCAGTTCCAGGGGTTCGCCTATCTGGAGGACATCCTCGACCCCGACAACCGCGTCTCGGCCATTTTCGGCGCGTCGAACCAACGCTTCCAGATCCCGAACCAGCGCGACCAGACGCCGTCGCTGATGTTCGGTCCGAACGGCGATGAGCCGCTCGTGGTCGACGGCCAGACCACCTTTCCCAGCGCCGACCTCAATGAGAGCCAGAGGGAGATCACCTATTTCGGCGCCGTGAGCTATCTGCACACGGCCGGGGCCTTCACCGGCCAGCTGTCGCTGTTCGGCCGCTATTCGACCCTGAATTTCGTCCCCGATCCGCTGGGCGATCTGCTGTTCAACGGCATCGCCCAGAGCGCCTTCAAAAGCGACACCGCCGGCGGCGTGCAGGCCGAGGGCGCCTATCACTTCGGCGACGCCCACACCGTCAGGGCCGGGCTGATCGGCGAGATCGACCGCTCCCTCAGCCGGACAAGCTCCCAGGTCATCGCGCTTGATCCGGCGACCGGCAGCCAGCTTTCGGATCAGCCCGAGACCATCATCGATAATGGGGCCAAGACCGCCTACACCCTGAGCGCCTACATCCAGGATGAGTGGAAGATCCTCAGCAATTTGACCCTCAACTACGGTCTGCGATTTGACGAGTTCGACGGCTTTCGCGACCAGAACCAGCTCAGCCCGCGCATCAACGCGGTGTGGAAGGTGACGCCGTCCACCACCGTGCACGCCGGCTACTCGCGTTATTTCTCGCCGCCGCCGTTCGAACTCATCGGCCAGGAGACGGTCTCGAAATTCAACAACACCACCGCCGCCTCAGAAGTGACCACCGACACCACGCCCTATGCCGAGCGGGCCAACTACTATGACGTCGGCGTCAGCCAGGTCTTCGCCCGGGCCCTGACCGTCGGCATCGACACCTATTACAAGACCGACAAGGACCTCATCGACGAGGGCCAGTTCGGGGCCCCGATCATCCTGACGCCGTTCAACTATGCGGTCGGGCGCCAGTATGGGGTGGAGCTGACGACGGCCTATAACCGCGGCCCCCTGGCGATCTATGCCAACTTCGCCGCCCAGAGCGCCAAGGGCAAGGACGTCATCTCCAGCCAGTTCAACTTCGGCGCGGACGACCTGGCTTACATCTCCACGCACTTCATCGATCTCGACCACAGCGCCAGCTACACCGCCTCGGGCGGCGCCTCCTATCTGTGGCGAGGCACGCGCGTCGGCGGCGATCTCCTCTACGGCAGCGGCCTGAGGGCGGATCTGACCCTGCCCACCGGCGAGGTCATCCCCAACGGCCAGCAGCTGCCGGGCTACGTCCAGGTGAACCTCTCGCTGTCGCACCGGTTCGAGAACGCGCCCGGCGGGGCCCTCACCGTGCGCCTCGATGTGATCAACGCCTTCGACAAGATCATCGAATTGCGCAACGGCACCGGCGTGGGG
>DASXMK010000547.1:0-3670 GCA_036495705.1 Caulobacteraceae bacterium
GGAGTACGGCCGATAGGCCGGGAGGGAGGCTTTCCCGTCCCCGCTCCTGAGAAGAGTGCCTACCCCACGATCGCCTGGATCTGGGCTGCCTCGGCCGGCCCGGGAGCCTCGGGCATGGCCTGGGCGGCCGCCGCGACCATGCTCCGCGCCGCCTCGCCCTCGCCTCGGTCTCGCAACAATCGGGCGAGGCCGAGCACCGCGCGCAATTCCCAGGCCTTGGCGCCCAAATCCTGGGCGAGCTTCATCGCCTCGCGGAAGTCGGCCTCGGCCAGGCCGATGTCCCCATGCTGCAGCCGCAATTCCCCGCGGTAGGTGATCGCGGCCGGGCGGTAGACCTTTTCCTGGGGATTGAAGCTGAGCGCCTCCTCGAGAGTCGCAAGGGCCTCCTCCCACCGGCCCGCCATGGCCAAAATCTCGGCCAGACGGGCGAGGCCGAAGGTCAGCCCGACGGCGGCGCCGACGCGCCCCGAGCACGAGCGCCGCATCAGTTCGACGCCTTCGTCCACCGCGCCCCGATGCGCTCGCGCCCAGCCCAGGGTTCCGCGCGCGAGATCGGCCAGATAGGTCAGCCCGCCGTCTTCGGCCAACTCGAGAAGCTGACTGGCCGCGGCGTCGGCGGCCAGCGAATCCTCCTCCAAAATGTGCAGGCTGCCCGAGAAATGCAGCCAGATTCCGAGGTCATAGGGATTGCGCGACTGGTCGGCGAAGGCCCGCGCCCGGGCGATGCGCGCCCGCGCGGTGTCGGCGCGTCCCGCTATCCATGCCGACAAGCTGGCGACTCCGAGGCTGATCTGGTTGTTTCCCGGGGCCTGCCTCTGTTCCGGATTGTCGAGCAGCGGGCTGATGATGGCGAAATGCTCCTCCACCGCGGCCAGATCGCCGGTGTAGAAGCTGGTCTGGACTTGGGCGAGGTTGGCGAACGCCAGGCGGGTGGGATCGTCGCCCGCGGCGTGGATCAGATCGATGATGTGGCTCGCCAGCCCGGCGGCCCCGGCATAGTCGCCGGCAGTGATCAGAGCCTGCCAGATGCGGCCTTCCTCGCGGATGAGATCGGATATCCCTCCCAACTTCTCCGCCAGCAGCCTCGCCCGGCTGGCCGCCTCCACGGTTTCCGGGGCGGCGTAACCCCGCGTGAGCTGCAGGACGCGATTGAGAGCGCTGGCCAGCGCCAGTTCGGTCGAATCGCGCTCCGGACTTTCCGGCGCCGTGGACAGCATCGCCAGGCCCTGGCGATAGGCCCCTTCAGCTTCTTTGTAGGCGCGCCGGGCATAGGCGACGTCGCCGGCGCTCTTCCACGCCGCCACCGCCGGAGCGGCCTCTCCGGCCTCGGTCCAATGCCGCGCCAGCAACTCCGGTTGGGCCTCGGCGAGGGTCGCGAAGCGTTCGACGATGGTGCGGGCGACCTTGGCGTGCAAATCGCGACGCCGGCTCTTCAGCAGGGCGTCGTAGGCGGCATCCTGAATGAGCGCGTGCTTGAACTGGTAGGTGGCCTCCGGCGGCAGGCCGCGCGCGTAGATGAGGTCGGCCTCGGCCAGAGCCGCAAGGTCGGCGTCGAGGTCGCCCGCCGGCATGGCCGAAACGGCCGCGATCAGTTCGTAGCTGAACTCGCGCCCAATCACCGACCCCAACTGAGCGATCTCCTTGGCGGGGCCGAGCCGGTCGAGGCGGGCGGCCAGAGAATCAAGCAAAGTCACGGGGATCTCACGGCCCTCCGCCCGGCCGTCGCCTTCGGCCACCAGCCGCGCCAGTTCCTCGGCGAACAGCGGCACGCCATCGGTGCGCTCGACGACGCGCTTGATGAGGTCATCGACCCCTGCGTCCGCGCCGGCGCCTGAGACCATGGCCGAGACCAGCTCCCGGGTCTGGCGATCGCTGAGGCGCCCGAGCGCCACGTGGGCCAGGTGGCCGCGCGCCGGCCACGGGGCTCGGAACTCCGGCCGCGACGTCGCGACGAGCAGCAGCGGCGCGGTCACGCCCTGGTCGACGAGGGTCTGGATCAACTCCATGGTCGATGGATCGACCCATTGCAGGTCTTCGATGACGATCACCAGCGGCTGGGCCGTCGTGGCGCTGAACACCCAGCCCGTCAGCGCCGCGAGCAGTCGCCGGCGCTTCTGGTCCGGTGGGATCATCGGCATGGCGTAGGAGGGCGGGATTGGCAGTCCAAGCAGTTCGGCGATCAGCGGCGCGGCCTCGGCGCGTTTTGTTCCGACCGGCGCCAGCGCCGCTTCGAGCCGCGCGAAACGCGCCTCGGCCGCATCCCCGCCGCCGTCGCCAAGGCCCTGGTCGAGCATCCTGACCACGGCGTGAAACGGCGTATTGGCGAACAGCGGCGCGCAGGCCGCTTCGATCCACAGGTGCGGCTCGGCCCTCAGCGAAGCACGGAACTCATCGATCAGGCGGGTCTTGCCGATGCCGGGTTCCCCGACCAGCAGCACCGTCTGGCCCTCGCCGTCGCGAACCCGCCGCCAGCGGCTGGCGAGAATGTGCAGTTCGTCCTCGCGGCCGACGAAGGGCGTGTCCTCACGTGGCGCGAAGCCGCGCCCACGACCGCTGGCCAAGCCCGAGCGCACCACCCGGAACAGACGGATCGGCTTGTCGAGGCCCTTACGCGCCTGGCTTCCGCCGTCATCGACGACGAACAGGCCGGAGACCAGCTCGTGCACCACGTCGGACATGATCACTGAATTCGGCTCGGCGGCGGCCTCGATGGCCAGGGCGGTGCGCGGCGCATCGCCAAACATGCCGATCTGCTCGCCATCGCCCTGGGCGACGACAACCGTTCCGGCGTGGATGCCGATCCGAGCCTCCAGCCGTACGCCGTGCTCCGCCGCCAGGGCGCCATTGAGCTCTCGCGTCGCCTCAATCACCGCCAGGCCGGCGCGCACCGCGCATTCGGCGGCGTCCTCGCGCGCTTCGGGATAGCCGAAATAGGCGACGAAACCGTCTCCCTGCTGCTGGGCGACGTGGCCGTCCATCTGCCTCACCGCGCCGATCGCCTGCCGCTGAAAACGGGTGAAGATGTCATGCCACTCTTCAGGGTCGACAGTGGCCGAGATGGCCGTGACGTTGGCGAGGCCGCAGGCCAGGACCGTCAGGTGGCGGCGCTCACCTTCCGCGACCGGCGTCCGGCCGCCATGGCGGACCGGGCTTCGGACCTTGCCGCGCACCAGTTCGTCGATGCTGGCGACGACGCGCGGCCAGGCGGGATGCTCGTCATCCCCGGTCCAGCCGGCCAGGTTCAGGCACTGGATCTGGTCGAACGGCATGGGCAGCGGGGCGCGGTCGATGGTGAACTGGACCAGCTTGCCTTTTTCCCGGCCGCGGTTGGCCTCGGAGCGCACCCATTGCGACTTCACCGCCTCGTCGGACCAGATGACCACCACCGCCTTGGCCTGGTCGAGCTGCTCCTGAATGACGTCGGCGTAGGCGCGGTGGCCGGGAAGGTCTTCGTCCAGCCACACGCCATAGCCAAGCGCGCGCAGGGCCGCGGCGGTGGCCTGGGCCTGCTTGGCCGTCGACCGGCCATAGGAGACGAACACCTCGGACATCGAATCTACAGCCCCCCTCAAGGCCGCAGGAGAATCCTAGAGCAAGACCCTTCGAGACGGAATCGGCTCGAAGCGCAAATCTTGCTCGTCGATTCAACCTCGTAGAGCTGCTCTCTTCC
>DASXMK010000548.1:0-2227 GCA_036495705.1 Caulobacteraceae bacterium
CGTAGGAACCATCGTGGCGACGTTGACCACGGCGCTCGCCTGGCCGGCCATGACATGTTCCTGACCCATGGCGGTGAAAATGCCGGTCGCCGCGCTGGCCGCGATCAGGGATGTGGCCGTCACCGCCAGCAGTCCGCCAAGGAACAGACCATAGGTCGGGACGGCGAACGCGATCACCCCGTAGATAACGGCGCTGGCGGCGCCGAAAAGGACCAGATGCCCCCGGTCCCCCACGCCGAAGGGACTCCAGCGATCCCGCAGAAAGCCGAACAGGAACGAGAGGTATAGTGGAATCCCCAGCCATAGATTGAACTGGGCGAAGGCCCGGGCGCTGAGGTGCAGCCGGTTCTTGAGGAAGAACAGGACCGGCAGGCCGATCAGTCCGCCGCTCGGCGCGGCGAGATTGATCAGCAGAAGCAGCAGCCCGGCGTAGAACAGCAACCGCAGCCGCTCCGGCGCCGGGAGCTTGGCGGTCATTCCCGGAACGCCGGGGTTGTCCTTCATGCGCGAGTCGTTTGAGCGTCGGACTCGACGAGGATTCCCTGCTCCTGCAAGGCGTCGATGAACGGCGCCAGGCCTTCGGCTTGGTGACGCCAGAGGCCCACCGAGCGGGCGTGGACCGGCTCGCGAACCTGGGCGGCGCTGGCTGTCGCCACCGGTCCGTGTCTTGACTGATGCTCCAGGCAAGCGGGCTCCCAGGACAGGTCCAGTCGCCCCAAGAGCAAGCGCAAAGTGTCCTCCGGCGCGGAAACCAGTTCTTCATAGGCGACGTCGATAACGAAGCCGGGGGCCGCCTCTCGCCAGTGCTCCATCAGCCGATGATAGGCGCCGAAGTACGACGCCAGATCCTTCAGATCGTAGGAATACGGGTAACCCATCCTGAACAATGTCTTGTAGATGGCGTAGGCCGTATCGACCGGATGCCGGCGAAGGTGGATGACCCGGGCGCCGGGCAGGCCAAGGCGCAGCATGCCGATGTAGAGGAAGTTGCTGGGCAGCTTGTCGATGGTCGCTCGCCCGTCGCGCCGGTATCCGGCGACGGCGCGAAGGTAAGCGTCACCGAATGCGGCGAAGTCTATGTCCGCCGCCCGCCTGATGGTCTCGGACTTGTCTCCCGGCCCGGCCGCCCGAACCACCGCCATGGGCAGCTCCGTCAGCTCCCCGAGGGCGGCGACTTCGGAATGCATGCCTAGCATCTGTTCGAGGAGAGTCGTGCCGGTGCGCGGCAAGCCGACGATGAAGATCGGCCGGGCCTCGCTCGCGCCGGCTGCCGATCGGAGCAGCTTCTCGTCGGGAAACGCCCGCGCGATGGCCGTCATGGCGTCGACATCGCTATCGACCCGGTAGGACAGGCGGGCGCGGCGCGCGTCAGCGCCCCGCCTCAGCCACGTGAAACTCTCGGCATGCTCGCCAAGATCTTCCAGTTCCTTGGCCAGGGCGTAGGCCAGGGGCGCCACATCGCCGTTGCGGGCCTGCGCGAGCCTGAGGCGCAAGGCCACAATGTGGTTCCGGTCCTCGCTTTGGCGCCGGAGCACCGACCGATTGTACCAGTCGTCCGCGTCCGTGGGATCGGCGGCGATCGCCGCGTCCATGTGACCTTCGGCTTCCGCGAGCAGCCCGCAGGCGGTTTCAGCGGCCGCCAACGCCCGCAGGATCTGCGGATGAGCCGGATAACGGCGATGCAGGGCCTGCTGGCAGAAGAGCGCCTCCGGATGCGCCGCCATCTGAGTATAGAGCGCCGCCGCCCGCGCCAGCAGGTCAGGCTCCGGGAAACCCGCCAGGCGTTTGTCCAGCAATGCCTTGGCGTCGGCCCGCCGGCCGGCGACGATCAGTTCCTGAACCTCGCGCAGGTTCGCCGACGCGCCGCCGACGGCGCTCACGTCAGAACTTGTAGCCGAGCGACAGTCCGACCGTCCGGGGAACCACGATCGTATCGCGGCTGTCGTTGCCGTAGAAATTCGCCGCCACGTCCGAGCCGCTATAGGCCTGACTGAAGACGCCCGACACACCCTTGGCGTTGAACACGTTCTTCAGGAACAACGTCACCTCCAGCCTTTTCCAGTCGACTGTGGATGAGATCGACCAGAGAGAGAAGGGATCCATGGTGAGGTATTGCGTGCCCGGCGTGACCGCGTTGTAGGTCTTCGACTGGAAGAACCCGCTGATCTGGTTGGTCCAGGTGATGTCGTCGCTAAGGCGGTCGGTCTTGGCGAGCGACACGTTGACG
>DASXMK010000549.1:0-1523 GCA_036495705.1 Caulobacteraceae bacterium
CTGGTCTTCGACACCGTGGTCCTGACCCCCGAGCGCGACGCGCCGGCCAGCCGGGTGGCGGCCGGGACCATCCAGGCCGACTACGAGGATCGCGGGGCCCTGCAGACCCTGGCGCGGACCTGCCAGACGATCACCTTCGAATTCGAAAATGTGCCCGCCGCCGCCCTTAAGACCCTGGCCGAGCTGGGGGCCGACACTGCGCCGCCGGCCCAGGCCCTGGCCATCGCCCAGGACCGGTTCGCGGAAAAGACCTTCCTCAACCGCGCCGGCCTGCCCACGGTCGCCTTCGCCGCCGTCGACGGCCCGCAGGACCTGAAACGGGCCCTGGGCGAGCTGGGAACCCCGGTGCTGCTCAAGACCCGAAACGGCGGCTATGACGGCAAGGGCCAGGTGTGGGTCAGTCACGCCCGGGAAGCCGACACGGCCCTGGCCAGCCTGGGCGGCCGGCCGGCCATCGCCGAGGCCCCGGCCGATTTCCGCCGCGAGCTGGCGATCATCGCCGCCCGCGGCCGCGATGGCGAGATCGCGCTCTATCCCCTGACCGAAAGCCACCATGAAAACGGCGTTCTGCGCCGCACCAGCGCGCCGGCGAATGTGGCCCCGCGCGCCGCCGCCGAAGCCGAGCGTTACGCGGCTAACCTATTGAACAGCCTTGACTATGTCGGGGTGCTGGGGCTGGAGTTGTTCGAGCGCGACGACGGCTCGCTGCTCGCTAACGAATTCGCTCCCCGGGTGCACAATACCGGCCACTGGACCCTGGACGGTTGCGAAGTCGACCAGTTCGAGCAGCACATCCGCGCCATCGCCGGCTGGCCGCTCGGTCCGACCGCGGCCCTGGCTCACGTGGAAATGACCAACCTGCTGGGCGACGAGGCCAAGAAGACCTGGAAGCGGCTGGCGCGCGAACCGGAGACCCGCCTGTGGCTCTACGGCAAGGCCGAGGCCGCGCCCGGGCGCAAGATGGGCCACGTCAACCGGCTGCGAAAGCTCGACTGACCAAGGAAGACCCCATGCCCCTCAATGTCGTGATCACCGGCGCCAACAGCGGTTTTGGCCTGCTCACCGCCGCCACCTTCGCCCGCGCCGGACACACCGTGCACGCCGGCGTGCGCAACCCCGCCAAGGGCGCCGCCGTGAAGGCATTGGCGGACGAGGGCCTGCCGGTGAGCCCGGTCGCGCTCGACGTCACCGATCCGGGTCTCATCGCCGCGGCGGTGCGCGCGGCCAGCGAAGCCGCGCCGATCGACGTGCTGGTCAACAACGCCGGCTTCGAGGTCAGCGGGCCCGTGGAGCACCTCTCCGACGCCAGCCTGCGGCGCCAGTTCGACACCAATGTCCTCGGCGTAGCGCGCATGGTTCGCGCCGTGGCCCCGGCCATGCGGGAGCGCGGCCAGGGTCTGATCGTCAATCTGTCTTCAGTCGCCGGCCACATCGCCGCGCCGTTCACCGGGGCCTATTCGGCCAGCAAGCATGCGGTGGAGGCCCTGTCGGAGGCGTTGTGGTTCGAGCTGCGCCCGTTTGGG
>DASXMK010000550.1:0-8819 GCA_036495705.1 Caulobacteraceae bacterium
AGCGCTTGATCTGGCCGCATTGACGGTGTTCGCGCGGTGGATCACCCCGGCGATGATGCCCAAGCGCTTCGACACCTGGTTTTTCCTGGCGGCGGCGCCTCCTGACCAATTGGCGAAATGCGATGGCTGGGAGACTGTGGACGCAGAATGGATCGAACCGGCTCGCGCTTTGGCGTTGGCGGCAGCCGGGGAGCGCAGCGTGATCTTCCCAACCCGGATGAACCTGAAATTGTTGGGCGAGTCGACGAGCGCCAGCGAGGCCACGCAGCGCGCGGGCGCGCGGACTCTGGTGACGGTAGAGCCGCGTATGATCGACGGACCGGACGGCCGTTTTCTGGTCATCCCCAGCAACGCGGGCTATGGCGAGATCAGCGTCCCGGCGTCGTCGCTGCCCTGACTTCAGGCCGAGAACTGCTCGGCCAGCATGCGTTCGTCGAGGCTGCGTCCAGCGTCGAACAGCATCGACAACGAGATCGACCGATCTTCCTTCACGTCCACCTGGATCACGTTGCGGACTTCCACATTGTCAGCCACGGCGCTCACCGGCCGCTTGTCGCTCTCCAGGATTTCGAAGGTTACCTGAGCGCGGTGTGAAAGCAGGGCGCCGCGCCAGCGCCTAGGCCTGAAGGCGCTGATCGGAGTGAGGGCCAGCACTTGAGCATCGATGGGGATGATCGGCCCGTGGGCGGATAAATTGTAAGCCGTCGAACCGGCGGGCGTCGAAACCAGCGCGCCGTCGCAGATCAGCTCCTCGAGGCGCGGGCGGCCATCGATCAGGATGCGCAGCTTGGCCGTTTGCCGAGTCTCGCGCAGGAGGCTGACGTCATTGATCGCCAGCGCCCGATGGGCCGCGCCGGCGCTGTCGATCGCGGTCATACTCAGAGGGTGAATGACTGCTTGCTCGGCGGCCGCGATGCGCTCGATCAGCCCGTCTTCGCCATAGTCGTTCATCAGAAACCCGACCGAACCTCTGTTCATGCCGTAGATCGGCCGACGACTGGCGAGGTTGCGATGCAGGATCTCGAGCATGAAGCCGTCGCCGCCCAGAGCCACGACCACGTCGGCGTCGTCCTCGGCCGTGTTGCCGTAAATGTGGGCAAGGCGCAGCATGGCTTCGCGCGCCTCAGGGCGATCGCTGGTCACGAAAGCAAGCTTGGGCGCGGCAACCATGACACGGGTCTCGAGCTTTGCCGCGACCTGACGTGCTCACCGACTTGTTGTCAAACGCCGCCGCTCACTCGTCCGGTCCGGCGTCGAGTTCGCCCGGAGGCGGGCGTGGATCCTCATCGCCTTTGTAAGGACGTCCTACGGCCTCCGCCCAGGTGCGCCGGTGCGCGGCATAGGCGCGCTGGCGCCGCTCTGCCTCGCTGCTGGAAAGCGGCTTCGAGGCGGCTTTGCGACGGCTCTGGCCGGATTTGGCGGTCATCAACACCTTTTAACACGGTAGAGCCGGAAATCAGGCGGCGGCGCCGGCCCAACTTGCGGCGATCTCAAGATAGGCGACAAAATCCGCCATGGTTTGCGCCTTGGCCGGTTCGTCGCGCATGCGCAGAAGATAGGAAGGATGGATCGAGATCACAGCCCACGATCCAGCTCCGGCGTCGTTGACCCGGGCGCTCGAGGCAAGGATGGGCGAAGTGCGGCCGAGCCCCGTCGCACCTCGACAAGCAACGGATTGCGCAGCCAAGGGTTGACTTGCCGTATCACCGCGCGCCGATGGTTCGGACAAGGACAGGAGGCGAGATGAACAAGATTCTGATAGCATTCGTCCTGGCGTCACTGGCTGGCGGATCAGTTCTGGCGCAGTCGAGTCCGGTCGCCGCGCCGGCGCCAGGCGAGACCCCGCAGAACCTCAATCCGTCGTCTGCGACTACCACCGTGACAGTGGCGCCCGACCCTGCGGCTACGTCTATGGCCGATCCGCAATCGGCGGCGCAGTTCGGCTCGCCGTCGGCCGTGGACTCACCCAGTTCTCCGATGCCCAATCCCAATGGTTGGCCGCCGATCAAGCCCAGCGCCAAGCGGCCGTCATGGGTGAAGAAGGCTCCGGCGTCTTCGGCCCCCACTCAAACGACGACGCCTCATTGAACAGCCCGCCTTGACGAGCAAGGGCTGGAGCGCGAGTCTTTCGCGAGCTGACTGCATGGGAGATGGGTGATGGCCGATGGATCGGCGGTAGCGTCATTGTCGCTTAAGGGGAAGGTCTCCGACGAGGAGTGGGGGACGCGCGTCGAACTTGCCGCGCTCTACCGCCTGGTGGCGCTCCACGGCTGGGATGACATGATCTACACCCACATTTCGGCGCGCCTGCCGGGGCCTGAGCACCACTTTCTGATCAATCCATACGGCCTGTACTTCGACGAGATCACGGCGTCGTCGCTGGTCAAGATCGATCTGGACGGAAAGATCCTGCAGGAGACTGCGTATTTCATAAATCCAGCCGGATTCACCATCCATTCGGCCATTCATGCGGCGAGGGACGACGCCCGGTATGTCATGCATCTTCACACCGACCAGGGCGTGGCGGTCTCGGCTCAGAAAGACGGCCTGCTGCCGCTGAGCCAGCACGCTCTGATCATCCTGCCACGCCTCGCTTATCACGACTACGAGGGCATCGCCCTCAATCATGACGAGCGCGAGCGGCTGGTGGCCGACTTGGGCCAGAAGGAAGTGCTGCTGCTCCGCAACCACGGCACCCTGGCCGTAGGCAGGACGGCGGCGGAATGCTGGGTCAATATGTTCTACCTAGAGCGTTCTTGTCGCCAGCAGGTATTGGCCTTGTCGGCGGGTCGAGAAGGCTTGCTCATCGCGCCCCAGGCGGCCCAGGACGAAGTCCGCTCGCAGGTCAGCGGCGGTATCGGCGGAGGCTTGGCGTGGCCGGGCGCCCTGCGTCAGCTTGACCGCAACAGTCCAGGGTACGACGCCTAGGGAGACGTGCTGAACAGGTCGGGCTGATCGCCGGACAATCCAGGACGGCGAAACTGGCTTAAGTCCAGGGGTTGGGTGGGTCGGTCGAGGCCAAAGCGGCGCTTGGCTATGGCGAATCTTCGGCCCAGCATTTCCGCCAGTGGGCCTTCGCCTTTCATGCGCTTGCCCCACTCTGGGTCGTAATCCCGTCCGCCCCGCATCTGGCGCACCAGCGACATAACGCGTTTAGCGCGATCGGGAACGGATGCCTCGAGCCATTCCTGGAAGAGATCCTTGATCTCTCGTGGCAGTCGCAGGGCTACATAGCCGCCGCCAACCGCGCCGGCTTGCGCAGCGCGTTCGAGCACGGTCTCGAGTTCATGGTCGTTGAGCCCGGGGATCACCGGCGCGAACATGACGCTGACCGGCGCGCCGGCGGCGCTAAGGGTCGAAATGGCCGCCAGGCGGCGTTCTGGCGTCGCCGCCCTGGGTTCCATCACCCGGGCCAGCCGCCGGTCCAGAGTGGTGACGGAGACCGCGACCCGGGCAAGGTGCGCCCGGCCCATGGAGCCGAGGATGTCGCTGTCGCGCATTATCAGCGCCGACTTGGTGATGATCGAGAACGGGTGGGCGGCGCGTTGCAGCACTTCCAGGATCTGGCGCGTGACGCGGAGTCGCCGTTCCACCGGTTGATAGGGGTCGGTGTTGCCGCCTATGTGAATGACGCCGACGCGATAGGAGGGACTGGAGAGTTCGCGCGTAAGCAGCCGGGCCGCCTCCGGCTTGAAGAACAACTTGCTCTCGAAATCAAGGCCGGGGGAAAGGCCGACATAGGCGTGGGCCGGGCGTGCGTAGCAATAGATGCATCCGTGCTCGCAACCACGATAGGGATTGATCGAGCGATCGAATTTGATGTCGGGGCTCTGGTTGCGGGCGATGATGGTGCGCGCCCGCTCCGGCGTGAGGCTGGTGGTCAGAGACGCAACGGCCGGGTCAGTGTCGTCCCAGCCGTCATCGAACGCCTGGTGCGATAGCGCCTCGAAGCGGCCACTGGCGTTGGACTGCGCGCCTCGGCCACGCGCCGGAGTAGGGGCGGATGCCATGTCCAAACTTAAGTCCAGCGCGAGAACAAAGCAAGAACTACCTCTCTCACTAATCCGGGCGGGCGGACCGATCGAGGCGCTCTGTCAACAGCAACAGGTCGTGCCAAGCCTTCTTCTTGGCCGTGGGCTGGCGCAACAGGAAGGCCGGATGCAGCGTCGGCAAAGCCGGCGTCTGCAGGTCGAGCGATTTTCCCCGCCAGGTGAACCAGCGCCCGCGCAACGCCAGGATGCCCTCCGTCTGGTTCAGCAGGGATCGGGTTGCAGCCGCCCCGACAAGAAGCAAGAGCTTCGGCTGCACAAGTTCTATGGCGCGCTCCAGGAAGGGGGCGCACGACAGCTGCTCCTCGACACTGGGTGTGCGATTGCCAGGCGGCCGCCAGAACACTGTGTTGGTGATGAAGATCCGGCCTTGAAGCCCTGCGGCGGCCAGCATCTTGTCCAAGAGGCGGCCAGCCCGACCGACGAACGGCGCACCCTGGGCGTCTTCATCCGCGCCCGGAGCCTCTCCTATGATCATGACCTCGGCTGCGGCGACGCCACGCCAGAACACCGCCTGCCGCGCCCCTTGGGATTTCAGTGGGCAGCCATCAAAATCCGCGATCGCCAATCCGAGCGCCTCGAGCGTGTCAGCGGCCCGAGCAAGATCAACGGCAGGCGCCCCCCCGGATTCCTTGGATGAAAGCGCCTCGGCGGATTGCGACGGCCTTTGTGAAGGAGGCGCGGCCGTGACGGTTCTATCGACCGCGGACCGGCCGTAGGCGGTGTCCACGCCGGACTCCGCCCAAAACGCCAGCAAACTCTCCGCGGCCGGCCGATCGATGCCCATGCCCACCCTTATACGCGCTCGAGCGCTCTCGGAACGCCACAGGTGTTTGTTCTTGACCGTTTCGCCCTCGGCTTCGATTAAAGCAGCGCAGCGACAGCGAAAAAGGGCGAAGCCCATGAGTGAACAGGCCGGGCAGGGCGAAGCGCGCGAGGCCATGGAGTACGACGTTGTCGTGGTAGGCGCCGGACCCGCTGGCCTCTCGGCCGCGATCCGCCTGAAACAGCTGGCGGCGGCGGCGGGCGCGGAATTTGCGGTTGCCGTGGTGGAGAAAGGCTCCGAAGTCGGCGCCCATATCCTTTCCGGAGCGGTGATCGATCCCAAAGCGCTGAATGAACTGATCCCGGATTGGCTAGCCAAGGGTGCGCCACTCGAGACTCCGGTCAGTGAAGACCGATTCCTGGCGCTCGGGGCCCAAGGCGACATCGAGGTGCCTATGTGGCCAATGCCTGGTTTCATGCACAACCAGGGCTGTTACGTCGCCTCCCTGGCCAATGTCTGCCGTTGGCTCGGGGCCGAAGCCGAGTCACTTGGCGTGGAAATCTATCCCGGCATGGCCGCGTCCGAGATCGTCTACGACGAAAACGGCGCGATGAAGGGCGTCGTGGCGGGCGTCTTCGGGGTGGCCAAGGATGGGTCGCACAAGACGGACTACCAGCCCGGCCTCGAATTGCACGCCAAATACACCCTCATCGCCGAGGGCGCCCGCGGCTCGCTGGCCAAACAGCTCCAGGCCAGGTTCGGTCTCACAGAGGGTCGAGAGCCCCAGAAGTTCGGCATTGGGTTGAAAGAGATATGGCAGGTGCCGGCCGAGAATTTCACCCCGGGCTTGGTGCAGCACACGGTTGGTTGGCCTTTGGATTCAAAGACCGGCGGCGGCAGCTTCATGTACCACTTCGGTGACCGCTACGTCTCCATCGGCTTTGTGGTCCATCTGAACTACGCCAACCCGTGGATTTCCCCATTCGATGAATTCCAGCGCCTGAAGCATCATCCCTCGATCCGGGGCTATCTGGAAGGCGGCCAACGCATCGCCTATGGCGCCCGCGCCATCACTGAAGGCGGATTCCAATCGGTGCCGGCTCTGGCGTTTCCGGGCGGCGCGTTGATCGGTTGTTCGGCAGGGTTCATGAATCTGCCGCGCATCAAAGGCAGTCACAACGCCATGAAGACCGGGATGCTGGCGGCGGAGGCGGCCTTCGCCGCCGTTCAGTCTGGCCGCGCCGGCGACCGCTTGTCTGAATACCAGGCTGCCTACGAACGGTCGTGGGTGAACAAGGAACTGCGGCTGGTGCGTAACGCCAAGCCCCTGTGGTCGAGGCTGGGCACCTGGCTGGGGAGCGCCGTGATCATCTTCGATCTCAACGTCACCAACTTGTTCGGCGGCTTCTCATTCTTCGGCACCCTTAAGCATGGCAAGACCGACGCCGAGTCCACGGGCTTGGCTCAGGATTTCAAGCCGATCGTCTATCCGAAGCCAGACGGCGTTCTCAGTTTTGATAAGCTATCCAGTGTATTTCTGTCGGCCACCAATCATGAAGAGGATCAGCCGTCACACCTGGTCCTCAAGGACCCGACGACCCCGATCGCGATCAACCTCCCTCTCTACGGCGAGCCGGCGCGGCTTTACTGTCCAGCGGGTGTCTACGAGGTGCTGTATGACGAGGCGGGCGAAAACCCGCGGTTCCAGATCAACGCCCAGAATTGCGTCCACTGCAAAACCTGCGACATAAAAGATCCATCGCAAAACATCGTCTGGACCACGCCAGAGGGCGGCGGAGGACCCAACTATCCGAACATGTGAGGCCCTCGCCCTTGCCCACGGGGCATCGGAAGGCCAAATTCAACCCGCGCCATGCCTTCCGTAACCCGTCTCCTCGCTCTGACATCGTTCGTGGCTCTGGCTGGCTGTGCCAGCGCGGGCGCGTCCAGCCCCTCGCCAGGACCTTCCTCGGCTGCTTCCGGCGAGTCGGCCTACGGCCTGTTCCTTGCCGGGCAATCGGCCATCAACAGTGGCCTTGGCGACGATGCGACCAGTTACTTCAGCCGCGCTGCTGGGGCGGCGGCCGGCGAGGACGCCTCGCTGCTGCAAAGCCACACGTTCACCGCCGCCCTCCTTGCCGGTGACGTTAAGGCGGCAGCGGCGATCGCCCCGACCTCCGATAGCGATCCGGCCGTTCGCCATCTCGCCCGGCTCACTCAGGCCGTCGAGGAATTGGCCGAGGGCCATGGCTCCAAGGCGCGAACGTTGCTTGATGCTGGTCAGGCGGACACCGCTCACTCGGCTGCGATACGCTTGCTCGAACCGTTTGCGGCCGCGGCTGCGGGCGACAGCGAGGCCGCCATCGCATTGCCGGTCATCGACGGCGACGCCGTGGCCACGTTCTTCGCCAACCTCGATCAGGGCAAATTGTTTGAACGGGCGCATCGCTATGACGAAGCTGAGACGGCCTTTCGCGCCTTGATCCAGCGTGGCGACCCCGGCGGCATCGCCAGCGCCAACCTTGGTGAACTGCTGGAGCGGCGTGGCCGTTGGAGCGACGCCGCCGCGACTTATGATCAGGCCCTGGCCCGCGCGCCCAGCGATCCCACGCTTCTGGCGGGCAAGGCTCGCGCCATGGCGCGGCGCGGGGCTCCGCCTCTCCCGTCGTTGCGCGAATCCGCGGCCGAGGCGCTCATCGCACCGGCCTCGGTCATGGCGATACAGAAACAGGAAGAGGTGGCCCTCGCCTATCTGCGGCTCGCCTTGCGCCTGGATCCAACCCGAGACACGGCCTGGCTTCTGGTGGGAGACATCCTTACCGACGTCGGGGATACGGAAGGGGCCCGGGAGGCTTATCGGACGCCCAAGCCCAGCGCCGCGGAGTTTGTCGCCGCTCGAGCTAAGCTGGCCTGGTCGTATCAGGCCGACAAACGGAAGGACGACGCCCTCAAGGTCGCCCGCGAGACCTTGACCGCCGAACCCACGAGCCGGGATGCGGCCACCACTCTGGCCGATCTGCTGCGGGCCGATGAGCAGTATGACGAGTCGGTAACGGTCCTCGACAAGCTGATCGCCTCGGAATCGCCAACGCCCGACTGGCGTCTCCTCTATATGCGGGCGGTCGATCTCGAAGAAAGTAATCGCTGGCCCCAGGCCGAGCGCGATCTGACTGCGGCGTTGAAACAGCGCCCGGAAGAACCTGAGCTGTTGAACTTCCTGGGTTACTCCTGGATCGACCGAGGTGAGAAGCTGCGCGAGGCCCTGGCCATGGTGCAGAAGGCGGTGAACGCCGATCCCAAGTCAGGGGCCATGATCGATTCCCTGGGATGGGGCTACTATCGCCTTGGGGATTACAACTCCGCCGTGGAGAAGCTTGAGCAGGCAGTGGCCATCGAAGCCGGCGATCCCGACGTGAACAATCACCTGGGCGACGCCTACTGGCGGGTAGGACGGACGAATGAAGCCCGGTTCCAATGGAGTCGGGTGCTGACTTTGGAGCCCAGCGCCAAACTGAGGAGCGAGGTGGAGGCCAAGCTGAAAAACGGGCTGGGCGGACTCTCGACCCCGCAGGCCGGCTCCTGACCGATCGACGGCTGCAGCGGGAATCCGCTCCGGCCAAGATCAATCTCGATCTTCACGTCGGGCCCCTGGGCGTCGATGGCTATCACCCCATTTCCAGCCTGATGGTGTTCGCCGACATCGGCGACCGACTAACCTTAAGCCGCCGGTCGGGAGGCGTTGAATTCGCCTTTGACGGACCCTTCGGTGGCGAACTCGCGCCCGATGAAAGCAATCTCGTAGTACGGGCTGCGAAAGCGTTGCTGGCCACGCTGAATTCGTCGCCCGGCGGATTTCGCCTCACGCTCGACAAGCGCCTGCCGATCGCTTCGGGGCTCGGCGGCGGCTCGGCAGATGCCGCCGCGGCGTTGCGGCTCTTGGCAAAGCTCAACGATCTTGCGCTCGACGATCCGCGCCTGCTCGAAGTGGCGCTGGAGACCGGCGC
>DASXMK010000551.1:0-2104 GCA_036495705.1 Caulobacteraceae bacterium
CCCCGCTCCCGGCCGACAGGTCATCAAGCCGTCCACCTCGCGCACCATGCTCAACCTCATGCGCCTGAACGCCACCATCGGCACCGGCCGCAAGGCCGACATCCCGGGCTATCGCGTGGGCGGCAAGACCGGCACGGCCACCAAGCTGGTCCATGGCCGCTACAGCGGCGGCAAGCTCAACCTGGCCTCGTTCGCCGCCATCTTCCCCACCGACGGTCCGCTGGACGAGGATCGCTATTATGTCCTGATCATGATGGACGAGCCGCACCCCTTGCCCGAGACCGGCGGCTTCACCACCGGCGGTGAGGTCTCGGCCCCCATCGCCGGCAGGGTCATCGAGCGTATCGCCCCGTTGCTGGGCGTGCGGCGCATCATCAGCACGGCCGCGTCCGACCCCAAGGCTCCGGTTGACGCCCAGGCGCTGGTGGGACGCGACTGATGGCGCTCCTGTCCGCACTGGTGCGCCGCGACCTGGCCGTCGATCCAGAGATCACCGGTATCACCGCCGACAGCCGCCGGGTGAAGCCGGGTTTCCTGTTCGCCGCCCTTCCGGGCTCCAGGGTCGATGGCCGGCGCTTCGTGCCGGCGGCGATCGCGGCTGGGGCCGCGGCCATCATCGCCGGTGAAGACATGCCGGAGCTTTCGGCTCCGGTGGTGCGGGCCGCCGACCCGCGCCGGGCCTATGCCTTGGCCGCTGCCGCGCTTTGCGGACGCCAGCCCGAGGTCGTGGTCGCGGTGACCGGAACCAATGGCAAGACTTCGGTCGCCGCCTTTTGCCGCCAGATCTTCGCCGCTTGCGGCCGGTCCTCCGCCAGCATGGGCACGCTCGGGGTCACCGCCGGGAGCGAACAGATCAAGCCGCCGGGCCTGACCACACCTGACGCCGCCGATGTGGCCGAAACCCTGGCCGACCTGGCCGGCCGCGGAGTGACCCATCTGGCCCTCGAAGCCTCGTCGCACGGCATCGATCAGCGCCGGCTGGATGGAGCTGAGCTGACGGCGGCCGGGTTCCTCAACCTCACCCAGGACCATCTCGACTATCACGGGACCATGGCGGCGTATCGCGACGCCAAGCTGCGCCTGTTCGAGACCCTTCTTCCGCGCGGGCGCACCGCAGTGCTGAATGCCGACTCGGAGGCCTTTCCGGTCTTCGCTGGCGTGGTGCGAAAGCGCGGACTGTCCCAGCTCACCGTGGGCGCGATGGGCCAGGGCCTGACCTTGCTGGACCGGCGCGCCGACGCCCGCGGCCAACGCCTGCGCCTGAAGGCCTGGGGCCGGCGTCACGAGGTCATCCTGCCGCTGGCGGGCGCGTTCCAGGCGGCCAACGCCCTAGTCGCGGCCGGGCTGTGCATCGCCGCCGGCGAGCCGGTCGAGGCCGTCCTCGCCGGCCTGGAGTCGGTAGAGGGAGCCCGCGGGCGTCTGCAACGGATCGGCGAAGGCCCGCGCGGCGGCACAGCCTATGTCGACTATGCGCATACCCCGGACGGCTTGCGCACGGTCCTGGCGGCCCTGCGCCCCCATGCCCGCGGCCGCCTGATCGTGGTGTTTGGAGCCGGCGGGGATCGCGACCGCAGCAAGCGCCCGCAAATGGGCGCCATCGCCGCCGACCTTGCCGACATCGCTATCGTCACCGACGACAACCCGCGCTCCGAGGCGCCGGAGGCTATCCGCGCCGAGATCATGGCCGGCGCGCTCGGCCTGAGCGAAATCAGCGGCCGAGGGGAAGCCATCGCCACCGCCGCCGGCCTGATGGTCGCGGGAGACATCCTGGTCGTCGCCGGCAAAGGCCATGAGCAGGGCCAGGATATCGCAGGGGTGATCCATCCATTTGACGACGCGGCCGCCACGCGCATGGCCCTCGGCCTGGAGGAGGCCGCGTGAGCGCCTCCCTGTGGACCTCAGCCGAGATCGCCCGCGCCGTGAACGGCCGCCCCAGCGGACCCGATTTCGCCGCCCACGGCGTCGCCATCGACAGCCGCGAGGTGCAGGCCGGCGACCTGTTTGTCGCCCTCAGCGGGGCGCGCGACGGCCATGCGTTCGTTCCGGCGGCCCTCGCCGCTGGCGCGGCGGGCTCGCTCACCTCGCAGCCCGCGCCCGGTCCGAC
>DASXMK010000552.1:0-3551 GCA_036495705.1 Caulobacteraceae bacterium
ACAAGGTGATCGGCGAGCTGGTGCGACGCATCCAGGCGACCCCGGCGTGGCGTTCAAACGACAACTTCGCCATCGTCATCACCTTCGACGAAGGTTCCGGCCACACGCGCGAGGGCTGTTGCGCGGTGACGCCTAACGCCCCCTCCAACTTCGGCGGCGGCCACATCCCAACCATCGTGATCACCAACCACGGTCCGACCGGGGTCGACGACGCCACGGCCTACAACCACTATTCGCTGCTGCGCACCATGGAGGAGGCGTTCAGGCTGAACGGCCGCCTGGGCCACGCCGCCGACACCGACAAAGGCGTGGTCACCATGACGGCGCTGTTCAGCCGCCGCTGAGCTGGAGCCCGCCGCGGGCAGGCCTCACCGCCAGGCGTAGTTGAAGCTGATGCTGACCCGGGTGGCGCGCCCGGTCCCCGGCAGCACCTCGTGGCGCAGCCAGCTTTCCCAGATCAGCACCGCCCCGTCCGTGGGCGGGACGCTGACGAAGCTGCGGCTGGGTTCGGGCGCATCCTCGCGCCGGGGCGGGGCGGTCATCATCATCGGCAGCCGCGGATCCTCGAACCGCAAGGCGCCGGCCCCGCGCGGCGCGCTGACATAGACGACGCCGGAAAGCACGCTGTGCGGGTGGATGTGGCCCGAATGCCCGGCGCCGGGGCGCAGGGCGCTGACCCACAGGCTGTCCTGGACCAGGCGCCCGGCCCCAAGGTCGAAGCCGAACCGCTGGGCGGCCAGCGCCGCATGGCGGTCGAGCCGGCGCTTGAGCAGGGCGAACACCGTCGCCCGGCGCGGCAGGTCGTTCAGCGAGGCGTAGGAGGTGTAGCCGCCGTAGCCGTGCTTCTTGCACCACGCCTGGCCGGCCCGGTCCTCATCCGCCACCATGGCGCAGGCCCCCTCGAGTTCGGCGCGGAAGAAGGCGAAGTCCGGGGCCCCGGCGATCGACGCTTCATAAAGGCGGGTGACGAACAGGTCGCGTACGGCGTTCATGCGGGCGCTCCGGCGTAGACTTCTGTAAGATGCGCCCCGTCACTATCCACCCTCGCCCATATCGATGAAGAATTCCCTTAGCCCGATGATCGAAGGTACGTGCCATTGCGGAGCGGTGCGGCTCCAGGTCGCCACGCCGCCGGAGCAGGTGACCAGCTGCAACTGCTCGATCTGCCGGCGGCTGGCGGCGCTGTGGGCCTATTACGATCCGGCCCAGGTGGTCATCACCGCCGCGGAAACCGATCTCGGCGGCTATGTCTGGGGCGACAGGATGCTGACTTTGCACCATTGCCGCACATGCGGTTGCACGACCCACTGGACCCCGATGGACAAGACCCATCCGCGCATGGGGATCAACGCCCGGCTGTTGGCGCCAGAGGTGCTGGCCGCCGCCAAGGTCCGGCGGCTCGACGGGGCCGACACCTGGACCTATGTCGACGAAGACTAGATCTTCGCCGGAATCAGGCGGGCTCGAAGAGTTCCAGGGGCGAGTTGGCGCGCCGGTTCGGCGCTGGCGGACGGCCCGGGCGCTTGGCTCAGCCGTAGGCTACGCGCTTGACCGGCGGGCTCTCGCTTGCCGGCGGATCGGCCACGCCCCGGTCGACGACCAGGCGCTGTAGAGTGAGGTCGTTGGCGTAATCGCTGTCGACGTCGCGCAGCAGGATCGGCTCGTCACGCGACATCGGCGCCTTGAGCACCTCGCCGCTGCTGAACTCGCGACAGGAAAGTTGGCCGTGATTGAGCGGCACCGCGAGATAGATGTCATCGTCAGTGAGCACCGCGCCGGCGTGCAGGTCGCGCCGGGCATAAACGCCGCGCACCAGCTCGTCGAGATAACGGACTTCCTTCTCAGGAGGCTGACGCTTGGCCTCGGCCGAGGCGCCACACATCTCCCTGGCTTTGTGAAAGGCTTTGAACCAGGTGTCGGCCTGGGATGGCAGGGTGCAATAGGGCGACACCTGGACTCCATCGTCGTCGATATCGACGTGCCGTTCGAACGTACGCGCGCCCTTGGCGTAGGCGATCAGCATTGAAGAACGCCAGTCGGTCATCTCGTGCGAGGAAAAGCCGATGGTGATGTCCGGAAAACGGGCGCGGAGAAAATCGATCTGATTGAGATCCAGTTCACCATCCTGCGAAGGATAGATCGATACGCAATGATTGAGGGCGAACGGGACGCCCGCCTCGCCAAAGAAGTCCACGAGATCATCGATGTCGCGCAAAGACGAACCGCCCGTCGAAGCGATCACGGGCTTGCCGGCCAAGGCGATCTTGCGCAGGAGCCGCTTGTCTCGGATGTCCGAGCTGGCGATCTTGAGCAGTTCGACGTCAAACTCCACCGCCTTGTCCACCGACACCTCGTCGAAGGGGGTGGTCATGGTGATCATGCCTTGAGCTCGGGTCTCTTCAACGAGCGCGCGCAGAGCTTCCCACGGCAGATGCGTGGCGGCGACCTTCTTGATGTAGCGGATGTCTCCACGGCTGCGGTGCTGCTTGTGGATGAAGCTGTCAACGTCGCGGAATTGCAGCTTGATGGCGGCCCGGACCTTGTTGGCCCGCACCACAGCCCCGAAATCCCGAACGATCTTGCGGCCTCGCTCGAGACTGCCGAGGTGATTGTTGGCCAGTTCGAGGACGAATAGATCATCAAAGACCGACATAGCCACCATCTACCCCACTGCGACCCATACAGCCCACTTCGTTGACGCCATGTCATTAACGACCGGTGATGGCGTCGCCAAATCTACACTCAGGCCCCACGTAATCTCGACGGCGAATTCGGTGATCGCCACCCCGCTCGACCTTCTAGCATCACAACTTAGATTCGCTCATACGCAAAAAGTCACTCTCTCTCCTAGACTAACATGCGCGTTGCCGCCCCGTGCCGGCCATCGGGGAGACATTTTGTCACACCTATGCTTGCTGGAATTCTGTCCGCCGCGCCTAATAGGCCATGCCCTGGGCCACGGCCTTGAGACGCTCGATCAACGAAAGCTTGTCGGCCGGGAAATCGTTGTCCGCCCACCAGGCTTCGATCTCGGCCAGGACCTTGCCCACCATCGGCCCCTCAGGCACACCGGCGGCCATCACCTCGGCCCCGGTGAGCGGCAGGGCGGGCCTCGGCCACGACCTGGCCATCGGCAGGAGGGCGCGCCACTGCACACCGGCGGCCGACCGTTCGGACCCGGCCCAGGCCAGCATCACCTTGTCGCAGAAGGCGTCGGCCCCCAGGCGCCAGACGGCGTGGCGCACGGCCTTGGGGCTCATCCACGAGACGATGGCCGGATCGGTGGCGGCGGCGGCGACCAGCCGCGCCTTGTAGGCGTTGGACAGGCGCAGGCGATCGGCGGCGGCGGCGGCGATGGCCGGATCGGGCGGCAGCAGGGCGGCCAGGCGCAGCACCGGATCGTCGCCGAACATCAGCTCGCCTTCGATGGCGGCCAGGGCCTCGAAGCGGGCCAGGCCGGTCGCCTCCGGCAGGACCACGGCCAGGACGCCGGCGGCGGCCATCAGGCGCACGGCGGCTCTCGGGTCGGGCGCGGCCAGGAGGCCGAGCAG
>DASXMK010000553.1:0-7866 GCA_036495705.1 Caulobacteraceae bacterium
AGCGTGACCGCCCTGGCGGTGCGCGGGGCGATGGCGCGCGAGAGCGAGCGGACGATCCCGGAGGAGACCGCGGTGGCCTTCGTCTACGACGGCGGGGCCGAGGCGGTGATGATGGCCACGCCCGCCGACCTGGAGGACTTCGCCCTCGGCTTTTCCCTGACCGAAGGCGTCATCACCGCGGCGGATCAGATCCGCGCGCTGGAGATCGCGCCCCAGGCGGACGGCGTCGAATTGCGCATCTGGCTGGCGCCCGATCGCGGCGCCGACCTCGCCCACCGCCGGCGCGCGCGCGCCGGACCGACCGGCTGTGGCCTGTGCGGCGTTGAGAGCCTGGCCGACGCCATGCGCCCCGCGCCGGCGGTCGCGGCCGAGCTCACCGTGCCGGCGGCGATGATCGTCGCGGCCATGCGCGAACTGGCCCCGCGCCAGACCCTGAACCTGGAGACGCGGGCGGTGCACGCGGCGGCCCTCTTCGTCCCCGGCCAAGGCCTCGTGGCGGTGCGCGAGGACGCCGGGCGCCACAACGCCCTGGACAAGCTCGCCGGGACACTGGCCCGCACGGGGCGAAGCGCGGCGGAGGGTGTCATCCTGATGACCAGCCGGGTGTCGGTGGAGTTGGTGCAGAAGGCCGCGGTCATGGGGGCCCCGGTGCTGGCGGCGGTCTCCGCCCCCACCGCCCTGGCCTTGCGCACCGCCGAGCGCGCCCGGATCACCGTCGTCGGCGTGGTTCGCGATGACGGCCTGGAGGTGTTCACCCGCGCCGAACGCATCCTCGCCGATGGTCGATAGCGCCCGCGTCAGGGGGCTCGCGCTAGCCTGGCCGGAGGCGCCGAAGCGCCTGACCAAGGGTTAGAGCGCCCCGGACTCTCTCTCGGGGACCCGGGGCGGCTGCGTCCTAGTGTGCGTGTGCTGGTTGAGCCGCCATGGCGGCCCTGGCCTCGGCCGCTTTCTTGCGCTTCTCATGCATCTTCAGTTCGTGGCCGGCGACGCAGCCTGCGGCCGCTCCCATCATGGTGTGGCGTTTGTGGTTGGGGCCGGTGCGCACGAAGTGGCCGGCGACGGCCCCGGCGGCCGCGCCGGACAGGCAGCCCACGGCGTTGGCCGAGCTGGCGACGCCGGTCAGGCCGATGGCGAGGCTAGCGGCATAGACGACGAGCTTCATTTCATTGTCTCCTGTTCCCCCCGTCAGATCGGGCGTGAGCGGCAAGGTTCGCGCGAGGCTGGCGGCGAAATTGCGGCGATCCCTCGCGGTCTGCCATCGGGAGTCTGGCGCCGCCTGGGTGACTCGAACACCCGACCTACGCATTACGAATGCGCCGCTCTACCGGCTGAGCTAAGGCGGCTCGCAGGCTTGGGTGTGTTTAGCCGCGCGCCAGCCGTGGCGCAATCAGCGCTACGCCGGCAGCCCCGGCGTGAACCGCACCGGCATCGATTTCGGTCCGGAGATGAAGGTCGAGGCCAGCCACTCCGGCGGCGAGGGGATTTCCAGATCGGGCATGCGCGTCAGCACCTCGACGAGAATGGCGTCGATCTCGATCCGGGCCAGGTGCTGCCCCAGACACACGTGCGGGCCGCCGCCAAAGGCGATGTGCTCATTGGGCGCGCGCGCCAGATCCAGGCGGTCGGGAGCATCGAACTGAGCCGGGTCGCGGTTGGCCGCCCCGAAATACATCACCACCTTGTCGCCCTGGGAAATCGTGGTTCCGGCGATCTCGCTGTCCCGCGTAGCGGTGCGGGGCATGTAGATCACCGGACTGCAGAAGCGCAGAAGCTCCTCGCGCGCAGCCGGTAGGCGCGCCTCGAGGTCGGCCAGCAGCCAGGCTCTCTGGCCGGGGTTTTGCTGGAGCGCCAGGAGTCCGGACGACAGCAGATTGCGGGTGGTGTCGCCGCCGGCGTCGATCAGCAGCAGGAAGAACAGCAGGAACTCCGGATCGGTCAGTCGCCGGCCCTCGACCTCAGCCTCCAGAAGCCGGGTCGCCAGGTCGTCCGCCGGCCGCGCCCGCTTCTCAGCGATCAGGCCCGCGCCGTATTCGAACATCTTCATCACCGCCGCGTGCCCGGCGCCCGGCGGCAAGGTCTCGGGGGCCGAGTGGATGGTCTCGGTCAGCGTATAGAGCTCGCGGCCGTCATCCAGCGGCATGCCCATCAGCTCGGCGATTACATACGATGGCATCTCGCCGGCGACCTCGGCCACGAAGTCGCATTCGCCCTTCTCGATCACGGCGTTGACGATCTGCCTGGCCAGGTCGTGCAACCGCCCGCCGCGGGTCTGGGCGGCCGGCCGGGTGAACTCGGCCCGGATGAGCTTGCGAAAGCCGGTGTGCTGCGGGGGGTCCATCATCAGCATCATCTTGGCCTCGCCCAGCATGCCTTCGGTGTCGCTGAGCGGGTCCTGGATCAGGATCGTCGGGCCGGACGAGAAATTCTGGAAATCGTGGTCCACGGCGTAGACGTCGGAATAGCGGGTCAGGGCCCAGAACCCGGGCCCGCCAGGCTCGGGGTTCCAGTGCGCCGGCGAGGTCGCGCGCAGGCGGTTGTAGAGGTCGATGGGATGACCGGCGGCGAAGGTCGCGGGATCGAGAAGATCATGGCTCACGGCGTCAATCCCTCTACCCAACCACCTGCATCCGGCAAATTGGCGCCCACCGGGCGCCGGCGGCAAGTTGATCATGCGGTTTGCGCCCCTGTAGAGAAAGGCCATGAACCCCGACGCGGCGATGATGGCCGGACCGGAAAGCATCGCGCGCTTCATCGGCACGGGCGAGGAGGCGGCGCTTGCGGGCGTGTTCGCCGAGCGTGACGTCGCCATCCTCGAGAATTTCGCGCCGCATGTGTTCGCCGGCCCCGAGGCTGTCGCATCCTGGACGCGAGCGATGCGCACCCACCTCGAAGGTGTCAGCGGACTGAAGCACAGCTTCGGGCCCGCCTGCGACTTCGCCCGCTCCGGCGAACTGACGTTCTTCTCTCTGCCCACGGAGTGGACAGGCCTCTCTCGCGGACGGCGGTTTCGCGAGCGCGGCGGCTGGGCGTTTGTGCTCATCGCCCGCGAAACCGGGTGGCGGGTGAGGAACTACGCCTGGGCGGTCACAGAGATTTCGGCGGACTAATAAGGTGGCGCGCGCCGGGCGCGTTGGGCGGCGGCGGCTTCGGTCCACCAGGACAGATCGTCGGCGAAGCGCGCGAAGGCCCGCTCCAGGGCCTGGCCGGCTTCGCCAATTGCCCGGCCGTCAGCGTCCAGGGTGTCGGCGATGGGCCCCACGCTCAAGGTGCTGGAGATCACCACCATGCCCATTTCCGACAGGGTCCCGTGCCAGGCCACATTGGAGCGCGCCCCCGATATCCGGGTCCTGGAATAGCTGGCGATGGCGGCCGGCCGCCAGAACCACTCCTCGAGGAAGTGGTCGGTCAGGTTCTTCAGTCCCGGCTGCACGCCCCAGTTGTATTCCCCGGCCACGAATACGAAGGCGTCGGCCGCGCGAATCTTGCCGGCCAGTTCCGCCATCGCCTGCGGCGCCGAACCGGGGGCGTACTCCTTGTACATACGGTCGAGCATCGGCAGCCCGACCTGCCTGGCGTCGATCAATTCCGGGTCCAGTCCGCGCGCATGCAGCCCGTTCACCAGATAGTTGGCCAGCCTGATGCCCCGGCGGTCGGCGCGATAGGATCCGTAGAAAACCAGCACCCGCGCGGCCATAGGCTTCTTTAGACCAAGCCGCGGCCTGTGTATCTCAAGGCGATGGAGACGTGGAGGCGGCGGGATGACCGGCTTGCTAGAACGTCTGAAAGTCGAGGCCCCCATCGTCCAGGCCCCGATGGCCGGGACCTCGACCCCGGCCCTGGCCGCGGCGGTCTCCAACGCCGGCGCGCTCGGCTCGATCGCGGTCGGGGCCATGGAGGCGGGAGAGGCCCGCGTCGCCATCGGCGCGGTGCGCGCGGCCACCGACCGTGCGTTCAACGTCAACGTCTTCTGCCACGCCCCCGCGGCGCCCGATCCCGCCCGCGAGCGGGAGTGGCTGGCGCGCCTTGCCCCGACTTTTGCGGCCTTCGGGGCCGAGCCACCGGCGAGGTTGGCCCCGGTCTACGCCAGCTTCGTCGACGATGACGCCATGCTCGCCGCCCTCGTTGAGACGAAACCGGCGGTGGTCAGTTTCCACTTCGGCCTTCCCGGCCCCGATCGCATCGCCGCCCTGCGCGCCGCCGGCTGCCTGTTGTTCTCGAGCGCCACCAGTCTGGCCGAAGGAGAGGCCGCGCAGGCGGCCGGCGTCCACGCGGTCGTGGCCCAGGGCTACGAGGCCGGCGGCCACCGCGGCGTCTTCGATCCCCGTGCACCCGACGACCAGGTGGGGACCCTGGCGCTGACCCGTCTGCTCGTGCGCCGGCTCACTGTGCCGGTGATCGCCGCCGGCGGGATCATGGACGGGGCGGGCATAGCCGCCGCCCTGGCCCTGGGCGCGGTCGCCGCGCAGCTCGGCACCGCTTTCATCGCCTGCCCGGAATCCAGCGCCGATGCGGCCTATCGGGCGGCGTTGGCGGGGCCGGGCGCAGCCCATACGGTGATGACCAGGGCCATCTCGGGGCGGCCGGCGCGGTGCCTGCCCAACCGCTTCGTCGCGCTCGCCCGGACCTTCGCGATTGAACCGCCCGCCTACCCGATCGCCTATGACGCCGGGAAGGCCCTGAACCTTGCCGCCAGGGCGAGGGGCGAGACGGGCTACGGCGCCCAATGGGCTGGCCAGGGCGCGCCCCTGGCGCGGGCCATGCCGGCCGCTGATCTCGTCACGACTCTGACGAGCGAGCTGCAGGACGCCCGTCGCGCGTAAAGATCTTCAAACCGTCGGCCGGGCCTCGAAGTCGCCTGGACCTGGATCGGCCGCGTCGGATCGCTCGACTGAAACCACCCGGGCGGAGGAAGGGCCCCTTCGGCAGCCGGCCGCCAACTGCTCCACGGCCTCGGCGGAACCGGCGGCGACGAGCTCGACGGTTCCGTCGGCCCGGTTTCTGACCCAGCCGCTGAGGCCCAGCCGCTGCGCCCGGGCGCGGACCCACCAACGGAAGCCGACGCCCTGGACGCATCCGGAAATGATCAGGTGAATGGCGATGCGAGCCATCGCTGAGCCTTGGCGCGGCCGGCTCGCAGCTTCAAGACCGCTGGACGGCTCCCTACCTATCCGCGTCCCTCTGGGGGATCGTCTAACCGGTAGGACGCATGGCTCTGAACCATGAAATGTAGGATCGTAGCCTACTCCCCCAGCCACACGTCGGTGACCAGGGGCGGAATCGATCGCAAACCCGTTAGAGTTGGATCGGGAACCCGGCCATGAGTACGCCCGTGGCCACCATGACCACGAACACCACGAACGCCGAGACGATCTCAAAAGACGTCATACCGTTTTGACGTTGTTCGACTTGCTGTTCCGACATGATATTGCCCCTTTACTGCCGTCCCGCGACGGCCTTCAGCCCTGGGCGCAGAATACGGCTAGGCTCGAGGGTTGAAACTAAGGAACATCCCTTACGGGGTAAGCCGCAGCGGGATCCAGGCCGGCCCTACGGCGCGCTGACGAAGCCCGAAGCGAACGTTGCTCCCGGCACCGCGATAGGCCATTCGCGGGCGTCATGTCGTTGCGAACTGTGTGGCTGCTCTCGACTTTTGCCGGGTTCGCCCTGGCGGCGGCGTCCGCGCGCGCGGAAGAGCCTTCCCCGGCGCCATCCAAGGGCGCGGTCAGCGGCTGGCTTTCGTCGGTGGTGATCGACGGGCGGATCGAAATCGGAGCAACGCTCAACCCGGCCAACCCGGATACGGGGATCAATTTCGGCCAGCTGTTCACCGACAAGGCCGACCAGGTCGTGCTCAACCAGTTCGACCTCAAGGCCGAGCGGGCGGTCGACGCCAACGGGGGTCGCTTCGATTTCGGCTTCGCGGTCGAGGGTTTCTACGGCCTTGATTCCCAGTTCACCCATTTCATGGGCATCGGCGACCAGGGCTCGAGCGGGCGCAATTCCTTCGACCTGGTGCAAGCCAACGTGGTGGCCTTCGCACCCGTCGCACGCTCGGTGGGCGTCGAGGCGAAGGCGGGGCTATTCGTCACCCCCATGGGCCACGAGCGCCTCGATCCGCGCCAGAACTTCTTCTACTCGAACTCCTACATCTTCAACTTCGGCCTGCCGCGCAAACACACCGGCGTCCTGACGACCACGCACCTCGGCGCGGACGTGGACGTCTATCTGGGCTACGACACCGGCGCCAACGCCTCGGTGGGCGCGGGCGGGGGCTTTGACGACGCTCGGCCGCACGCGCTGGCGGGCCTGGTGGTCAGGCTGGGCCAGGTCTCGATCCAGGGCTTCACCCACATTGGCCCGGAAGACACGCCGGCCGTCCTGCCCGCCGGGGTCGATCCGCACCGCCAGTTGCGCTTTTACAACGACCTCGTGGTCGACTGGACGGTCTCGCCGCGGCTGAACGCCGCCGCCGAGTTCAACTATCTCGAGGACGAAGGTCTGCACGCCCGCGCCGGCGGGGCGGCCGGATACCTGACCTACGATCTCTCTCCCCATTTGTCGGCCGGCGTGCGAGCGGAGGTGTGGCGCGACGCCGAGGGCGCCTTCGCCGCCGCCTATCCAGGAAACCTCGACTACCTCGACGCCGAGGAGGGCCTGCCCAACCACGCCTTCCATCCCGGGCCGGCCACCTACGGCGAGGTGACCGTGGGACTGAACTTCCGCCCGGCGTTGTCGCTGGACCTGGCGGACTCTCCCTTCGGCCAAACGACGATCCGGCCGGAAATCCGCTACGACCGGGTGCTCACCGGTGATTCCGGGTTCGGCGGCCGGCCAGGCTCGGCCCGGGACCAGGTCACCTTCGCGGTCGACGTGGTCGTGCCGCTGGAGTTCCCGCACAGCGCGAACGCTGGCGCGCGCCACTTCATCGACAACCTGCCATCCGAGAGCCTTAAGGGCGAGCCCGAAGAGCGGCCGATCGAGGCGTCCAGTGAGGCGATCGCCACCGCGCCTGCAAGCCTGGCGCCGCTCGACGCCGGACCGGGTCCGTATCTGGCGCTCGGCCCGGCGGAGGTTCTGCTGACCAGCCCCCGGACCGTCCAGGACCTGGACGGCTACGCCGCCAACGTGACGCTCGCCCGCTCGGCCGACGGGCCGGCCCTGGCCCCCTACATTCGCGGCCTTGGCGACGACGCCGTGCACGCCGGCCAGGTCCCGGCGGTGGGCCTGGTGCTCGACGGGGTGGAGATCGATGGCGCCTTGGCCCAGATGCTCGACCCCTGGGACCTCATCGCCATGCGTGTGGACTATGGGCCGTCGGGGCTAGATCAGGGACAGGACGCGGACGCGGGGGTCATCGCCTTGGAGACCGCCGCGCCGACGCGCACCTGGGGCCTCAGCGCCCAATACGGCGTCGAGCAGGGATTCCACACCAGCGACGCACGGGTGCGCCTGAACGCGCCGCTGGGCGATACGGCGGGGCTGGAGGTCTCGCTCTCCCATCTCCAGCGCGGCGGCTTCGACAACAATATCTACCTGGGCGATGCGCTGTACGGCCGTGAGGAGACGACGCTCGGCGCCGCTCGCCTCGCCTGGAGCGTCACGCCGGCGCTGGACGTGGACCTGGCCGTCACCGCCGGACACCTGGACGGCCAAGGCTCGCCGTTCGCCCTGGGGGACACCCTGGACGGCCAGACTCCGCTCGGCCCGTACCAGACGGGCGCCGACCAGCCCAACGGCGAGAGCCTCAGCGCCCAGGTCTACAGCCTGACCGTGCGCGATCGCTCGCCGCTGGGCGAAGTGGCCTCGATCACCGCCTTCGTCCACGAGCGCCAGGACACGGCCCAGGACCTCGACGGAGGCTGCGCG
>DASXMK010000554.1:0-3570 GCA_036495705.1 Caulobacteraceae bacterium
CTCATGCGCTACAACTTCGCCTGCGCCCTTAGCGCCCACCTGGGGGACATCGACGGCGCACTGGGCCTGCTCGACCCCTACCTGGCCCAGGTGACTCGCTCCGATCTCGACTGGGCCAAGGCCGACCCGGACATGGAGCCCTTACGCGAAGACCCGCGCCTCCAGGCAATGATCGCCGAGGCCGAGGCTCGCCTGGCGGCGGGGAGCGCGCCCACTTGAGTGACATCTTCATATCCTACGCCCGCTCGACAGCGGATCAGGCCCAGGCGGTGGCGCAGGCCCTGCGCGGGCTGGGCTACGACGTCTGGCGGGACGACGAGCTGCCCGCCCATCGCGCCTACGCCGAGGTGATCGAGGAGCGCCTGACGGCGGCCAAGGTCGTGGTCGTCATCTGGTCGGCCGAGGCGGTGAGGTCCGAGTGGGTGCAGTCGGAGGCGGACACGGCCCGCACCGATCACAAGCTCGTTCAACTCACCGTCGATGGGACCAAGCTGCCGAGGCCCTTCGATCGCATCCAGTGCGCCGACATGACCGGCTGGGCGGGTGAGGCGGACGCCCCCGGATGGCGCAAGGTAATCGCCAGCGTCGCCGAGCTGGTGGGCGGCGAGGCGCCGAGCGCGGCCGAGGTCCAGCCCGCCGCCCGCAAGCTGTCGGTGTGTGTCCTGCCGTTCGCCAACATGAGTGACGATCCGCAGCAGGAGTATTTCAGCGACGGGATCAGCGAGGACGTCATCACCGACCTCTCCAAGGTCTCGGCCCTGTTCGTGGTCGCGCGCAACACCGCTTTCACCTTCAAGGGCAAGAGCGTGAAAGTCCCCGATGTGGCGCGAGAGCTGGCCGTCAGCCATGTCCTGGAAGGCAGCGTGCGCAAGGCCGGCGGCCGGGTGCGGATCACCGCCCAGCTCATCGACGGGGCCACGGGCGGCCACATCTGGGCCGAGCGTTACGACCGCGACCTGACCGACATCTTCGCCCTCCAGGACGAGATCAGCGAGGCCATCGTGGCGGCGCTGAAACTCAAGCTGCTGCCTCAGGAGAAGGCCTCCATCGAGCGGCGAGGCACCGACAGCGTCGAGGCTTACAATCTCTACCTGATGGCCCGGCGTTTCTATATCGACGGGGCCGGCGACGAACGCAATTGCGACGCCTACGGCCGGCTATGCGGCCGCGCCGTCGCCATCGATCCGAATTACGCCAACGCCTGGGCCTTGCTGGCCGCCGCGCAAGGGAGGCTGCGCAGGCAGTTCGGCCGAGAGGGTGACGGCGGTTCGGCGGCGGTCGAACGGGCTCTGGCCCTGGACCCCGATCTCGCCGAGGCGCACGCCGCGAAGGTGGGCATCCTGGCCGAGGCGGGACGTCCGGAAGAGGCCGTCGCTGAGATCGCCACCGCCCTGCGGCTCGATGGCGAATCCTATGAGGTCAACATTGCCGCCGGGAGCTTCATGTACAGAAAAGGCCGGGTCGAGGAGGCTGCGCCATTCTTTGAAAAAGCGGTCACGGTGATGGAAGCCGACTACGGCACGCCGGGCTTGTTAGTCAGCTGCTATACAGCGCTCGGCGATCTGGATAACGCCCGCCGCGCGGCGCGAATCACCGTCGCCAGGACCGAAATCAACCTCGCCCAGGACCCCAGCAACGGCACGGCCATAAGTTACGCCGCCTGCGCGCTGGCCGCCCTGGGCGAGGCCGAGCGGGCCGGGGACTATATGGACCGGGCTCTGCTCATCGATCCGGACAACCGGCTGATGCGCTACAATTTCGCCTGCGCCCTCGTCGCCCTCAAAGACCCCGATGGCGCGCTCGCCATGTTGGGGCCAGCTTTGGAGCAGGATCCCGGCGGGATGGTGCGGGACGTCAGGACCGACCCGGATTTCGACGACTTGCGCGACGATCCCCGTTTTGAGGCCATGATCGCCCAGGCGGAGGCGCGGCTGGCGGGGGAGGAAGCAGCCGCGCTTCCCTAGCGGTCGATCTTTGTCGACAGCACGATCGACGAAGTGGTCCGCTCGACGCCGGGCAGGGCCCCCAGGGCGTCGATCAGATTGTCCATCTCGGCGACATTCGGGGCCACCGCCTTGGCGATGAGGTCGAAGGGGCCGCTCACCGACTGCAGCAGGCGCACCGCGCTCATCCGCCGCACCGACGCCACCACGGCAGCCGACTGTTTGTGCGACACGGTCATCAGCACATAGGCGTGGATCTGGCCGCGTTCGTGGGCCTGCGCCAGGCGCACGGTGTAGCCGGCGATCAGGCCCGAACGCTCCAGTCGCTCCAGCCGGCTCTGCAAGGTGGTGCGCGAGACCCCCAATAGCCGGGCGAGCCGCGCCGCCGGGGCGCGGGCGTTCTCGCGCAGCAGATCGATCAACTTTTGGTCGAGTTCGTCCATATGCCGATCCATATTGGCGAAATGCCGCAATTTGCTCGGCGTTTCGTCGAAAATGCAATAGGAATCGACAGGCGACGACGCCATTCTCCTTCACCTGCGTAAGTCCCGGGAGTGCCGAACCATGAAAGACGTCGTCGTCATCGGCGCGGGCCATATCGGCTCCACCATCGCCGCCTTCCTGTCGGCCACCGGCGACTACCGCTTGACCGTGGCCGATCAGTCGGCCCAGGCCCTGGCTGCGTTGGGCGTGCTGCCGGGCGTCGAGCACAACGTGGTCGACGTGACCGACGCAGCGGCCCTCACCGCCCTGTTGAAGGGCAAGTTCGCGGTGCTGTCGGCCGCGCCTTACCACCTGACCTTCCACGTGGCCGAGGCGGCCAAGGCGGCGGGGGCTCACTATCTCGACCTCACCGAGGACGTCGCCTGCACCCGCAAGGTCAAAGCGTTGGCGATCGGGGCGACCACGGCCTTCATTCCCCAGTGCGGCCTCGCCCCCGGGTTCATCTCCATCGTCGCCGCCGACCTGGCCAGCCACTTCGACACCCTGCACGACGTGCGCCTGCGCGTCGGGGCCCTGCCGAAATACCCGTCCAACGCCCTCAACTACAATCTCACCTGGTCCACCGACGGGGTGATCAACGAATATTGCGAGCCGTGCGAGGCCATCGTCGACGGCCTGCCGCGCCATACCCGCGCCCTGGAGGAGTGCGAAGCCTTCTCCCTCGATGGCGTGACCTATGAGGCGTTCAACACCTCCGGCGGCCTGGGCACCCTGTGCGAGACCCTGGAAGGCAAGGTGCGCAACCTCAACTATCGCACCATCCGCTATCCCGGCCATGCGGCGATCATGAAGGCCCTGCTCAACGACCTGCGCCTGCGCGACCGGCGCGAGCTCCTGAAGGACATCCTCGAGCACTCGGTGCCGGCGACCTTGCAGGACGTGGTCATCGTCTTCGTGACCGTCAGTGGACTGAAGGATGGCCGGCTGATGCAGGAGACCTACGTCAACAAGATCTACGCCCAGGTGGTCGGCGGCGAGATGAAGAGCGCCATCCAGATCACCACCGCCGGCGCGGTCTGCGCGGTGCTGGACCTGCTGGCTGAGGGCAAGCTGCCGCAATCCGGCTTCATCCGCCAGGAGGACATCCCCCTGGCCGAGGTCCTGGGCAACCGCTTCGGACGCT
>DASXMK010000555.1:0-2389 GCA_036495705.1 Caulobacteraceae bacterium
GCGCCTGCGCCTGGCCGACCTGCCGGGCTATGGCTTCGCCAAGGTCTCGCGCGGGGCCGCGCGGCGGTTCCAGGATCTGGGCCGGGCCTATCTGCGCGGGCGGGCCAATCTGAAACGCGTGTATCTGCTGATCGACGCCCGTCACGGCCTGAAAGTCAGCGACGACGAAGCCCTTGACGCCCTCGACCAGGCCGCCGTCTCCTACCAGATCGTGCTCACCAAGACCGACAAACTGAAGGCGGCCGAGGCCGAGGCCGTAACCGGCTCGACCCTGGCCAGGGTCGCCAAGCGCGCGGCGGCGTTCCCGCGGGTGCTGGCCACCTCGGCCGAGGGCGGGGCCGGGCTGGCGGAGTTGAGGGCCGAGATCGCCGCCGCGGCTTTCGCATGACAAGGCCGGATGCGCCCGCTATGGCCCGGGCCATGGCGGCTGACCTACCCGACGAGCCTGGCTGGGCGACGGCCAAGACCCTGGCTGAGGCCCTGCCCTATATTCAGGTCTACGACCGAGCCACGGTGGTGATCAAATACGGCGGCCACGCCATGGGCGAGGAGGGCCTGGCCAAGCTGTTCGCCGCCGACGCCGTGCTGCTGAAACTGCTCGGCGTGCATCCGGTGGTGGTGCATGGCGGCGGGCCGCAGATCTCGGCCATGCTCGAACGCGCCGGGGTAAAATCGACCTTCGTCGACGGCCTGCGAGTCACCGACGCCCCGACCATGGAGGTGGCCGAGATGGTCCTTTCGGGGGCCATCAACAAGGAGATCGCCAGCTGGATCACCCAGGCCGGGGCCACGGCCGACGTGCGTGGGGTCGGGCTGTCGGGCAAGGACGCCGGCCTGATCACCGTGGAGAAGGCCAACCGGACCCGGCGCGACAGCGTTTCGGAAACCGACGAGCCGGTCGATCTGGGCTTTGTCGGCGAGCCCAGCCGCATCGATCCCAAGCTGATCGAAGGCCTGATCAATTCCACCGACGACTATGTGCCGGTGGTAGCCCCGATCGGGGTCTCGCAGACCGGCGAGACCTACAATATCAACGCCGACACGGTGGCAGGAGCCCTGGCCGTGGCCCTCAAGGCCAAGCGCATGCTGCTGCTGACCGATGTCGCCGGGGTGCTGGGCGAGGACGGCGAACTCATCCGCCAGATGAGCCTGGCCGAAGCCCGGGCCGCCATCGCCTCGGGCGTGGTCAAGGGCGGCATGATCCCCAAGCTTGAAACCGCCATCGCGGCGGTGGTGGGCGGGGTCGAGGCGGTGGTCATCCTCGATGGCCGGCGGCCGCACGCCATGCTGGTGGAGCTGTTCACCGAGCATGGGGCCGGCACTCTGGTGCGGGCATGAGCGCACCCGACGCGATGGACGAGGGGCAGGCGGTGCTCGAGCGCGCCGACCTGCGCCATGTGGACGCCTGGCTGTTCGACCTCGACAACACCCTCTATCCGCTGGAATCGGGCCTGGCGGAGCAGGTCTCGGCCAAGATCACTGAGTTCGTGATCGATCTCACGGGCCTCTCGCGCGAAGACTCCCGCGCGCTGCAGAAACGCTATCTGGCCGAGCATGGCCTGACCCTGCGCGGCCTGATGCTGCATCACGGGGTCGACCCGGACGACTATCACGCCTGGCTGCACCATGTGCCGCTCGAGTGCCTGACCCCGGACCCGGCTTTGCGGCGCGCCATCGCGCGCCTGCCTGGGCGACGCCTGATCTTCACCAACGCCGACGCCGTGCACGCGGCCCGGGTCCTGGACCGGCTTGGGCTCGACGGGCTGTTCGAGAGCGTGTTCCACATCGGCTCGGCGGCGTTCGCGCCCAAGCCGGCGCCGGAGGCGTTCGAACGGATCGTGGCCGCTCATGGCCTGACCCCCGCGACCACGGCGTTCTTCGACGACGCGGCGCACAACCTCGCGCCGGCCGCGGCGCTGGGCATGACCACCATCCTGGTCGGGACCGACGCGATGGCCTGCGCCGAGCCGTTTGTGGACCACCGAGCCCCCAACCTGGCCGCCTTCCTGTCCGGGGCGCTGTTGAAAGAGGCCTCATGAGCGCGATCTCGATCAGCGACCTGAAGGCCGAGATCGACGCCGGTTGGGCGCAGCGGGACAGTCTGTCCCCCGACACCGGCGGGGGCGTGCGCGCCGCCGTCGACGAGACCCTACGGCGCCTGGATGCCGGCGAACTGCGCGTGGCCGAGAAAATCGACGGCGCGTGGGTCACCCATCAATGGCTCAAGGAAGCGATCCTGCTGTCCTTCCGCCTGTGGCCCAACAACATCATCCGCGCCGGGGCCCTGGGCGGTCAGGTCGGGCCGTGGTGGGACAAGGTCCCCGGCAAGTTCGACGGCTGGGAGGGCCCGCAGTTCGAGGCCGCCGGCTTTAGCGCCGTTCCCGGCGCG
>DASXMK010000556.1:0-14491 GCA_036495705.1 Caulobacteraceae bacterium
CGGCGCGCGCCGCGCACGCGAGCCTCGTTTATCACGAACATGATGCGCCTGGGCCTGGTCACCACGTCCTTCATCGGCTGCGTCGCGCCGCGGCGAGATCGGCGCGACTGATCGTGTTCCCCAATCTTGAGCGCGCCCGAATCGCGCAGGCCGAACTCGGCTTCGCGGACCAGCGCCTGCGCATCCTCTGGAACCTGCCGCGGCTCGCAGAGTTGCCGACCTTGCCGCCCCGCAGCGGAGAGCCGCTCATTCTCTACTTTCACGGCTCCATCTCGCCGGATCGCGTGCCCCGGGCGGTGGTCAAGGCGATTCGGCGCCTGGAGGGCGCAGTCAGATTGCAGATAGTGGGCTACCAGGCGCCGGGCGCTCCTGGCTATGTGGACGAGCTTGTCGAACTGGGGCGCGGATCCGACGGCTTCTCCTTGGTCGAATACCTCGGCATTGTCCCCAAGAGGACGGAAATGCTCGCGGTGGCCGCTCGCGCCCACATCGGCCTGGCGGTGATGCCGCTGACGTCCTCGGACTTGAATATGCGCCATATGACTGGCGCCTCGAACAAGGCGTTCGACTATATGGCGGCCGGGCTCGCGCTGTTGGTATCGGACCTGGACGACTGGCGGGCGATGTTCGTGGAACCTGGCTTCGCTCGCGCGTGCGATCCCGAGGATCCCGACTCGATCGCCGCCGCGCTGCTATGGTTTCTCCAGCATGACCGCGATCGTCAGACGATGGCGGCGCGGGCGCGCGCCAAGATCAAAACCGAATGGCACTATGACAAGATGTTCGCGCCGGTCGCAGACGCCCTTGCTCACATTTCCAAACCGCCCACGCCTCGCACTGTCCCATAGCCACGTTGAAAAATTGTCAGTGCTAAAATTCCTTCAGAGCGCTCGACACCTGATGCGGAACTTGTTCATGCAACTCCGCTATGGTCGGTCGTTTGGGTACGCTGAGCAGAAGTTCTGGGACGACCGGCATCGACGGTATCAGAGCGATATACGCGCCGTGGGCGGCGGGTCGTTAAATGAGAGCATTGATCGATATCCGAAGCAGAGGATTGCCTTTCTTGATTTCCTTCGCACACATGGGATTGATCCGAGGGCGACCAAATGTGTTGAGTTTGGCTCTGGAAACGGGTTCTGGGCAACTACGATGCTAGAATTCGCCGGGGTCAATTCCTACATCGGCTTTGATATTAGTGAGACCGCCGTGAATAACTCTGCTATAGCGGTTCCGGGTGCGGTATTTTTTCAATCTAACCTTAACCGCCTCGATAACACACTCAGTAAGATATCGGCCGATATAGTGTTTTCGATTGATGTTCTTCAGCATGTGACGGAACCAATAAAAGCGAAAACATTTCTGCAAAATATGGTTTGCGTTGCATCTACGGGCGGCTATGTCGTAGTAACGTCATATTCAGGTTTTGGCAACGTGCTTTCTAATTACAACGTCAGACCTAATCTTTTCGGGCGATTTTTTCGGCCACTTCCGTACGTCGCTTATTGGGATCAGGATTTTATTGAAAATTGTCTGAGTGGATGCCAATTTATTGGCTCTGATATATTCTGGGATAAACATATATTTGCCTTTAAGAAATATGTTTGACCCTCTGTCGGAATTCATCGGCTCTATGGCGCGTGTCGAATGGCTATTCGCGTCGCTTTCATAAATACCCATCCGATCCAATATTTTGCGCCGCTGTACGCCTATCTCAACGCGGCCGACGATATCTCGGTCACGGCGCTCTATCTTTCCGACTATTCGCTGCGCGGAGGATTGGACCCCGGCTTTGGACGTGAGGTCAAATGGGATATCGATATGCTGGCCGGCTACGAGGCTCGTTTCGTCGAGGGGGCCCCGGCGCGCAGTGCGGCCGACGGCTTTCTTTCCATGGTCGCGCCGGCGATCTGGGACGAGGTGCGCAGCGGCGGCTATGACGCCCTCGTCGTCCACGGCCACACGCCGGCCGCCATGCTGGTGGCCATCGCGGCGGCCATATCGGTCGGGACCCCGGTGTTCATTCGCGGTGAAACGCATCTAGGATTGGAGCGCTCACCGTTGAAGACCGCTCTGCGGCGACCATTGATGGGCGCCTTCTACGGCCGTTTGGCTGGCGCGCTGGCGATCGGCACGGCGAACGCGGCTTTCTATCGCGCCATGGGCGTGCCGGGGGCCCGAATATTCTCCGTGCCTTACGCCGTCGACAATGCCAGGTTCATGGCGGCGTCGCAGTTGACCAAGGCCGAACGCGCCGCGGCGCGACGTTCGCTCGGCGTCGCCGACGCAGCGCCGATCGTGCTCTTCGCCGCAAAGTTCACCCGGCGGAAGCGGCCGGACGATCTCCTGCGCGCGGCCGCGATATTGCATCGCTCGGGGACGGCGTTCCACCTTGTGATGGTCGGTTCAGGCGAGATGGAGGCGGCGTTGCGGGTCCTGGCCCACGACCTGGCGCTCGAAAATGTTAGATTCGTCGGCTTCGTCAACCAGAACGATCTGCCGGCGATTTACGCCGCGAGCGACATCTTCGTCCTGCCGTCGGGGAATGAGCCCTGGGGACTGGCGGTCAACGAGGCCATGTGCGCGCGCCTGCCGATCGTGTTGTCCGAGGAGATCGGTTGCGCTCCGGACCTCGTCCGCGGCGGCGCGAATGGCCAGACGTTTCGCGCCGGCGATGTTCCGGCGCTGACCGAGGCGCTGCGGCCGTTGATCGCCGACCGCGCGCTCAGGGAGCGCATGGGCGAATCCAGTCGCCGGATCATCGCGCGCTGGAGCTACGCCGAATGTCTGGACGGCCTGCGCGCCGCGCTGGCCAGTGTGACCCATTGAAGATAGCCATCGTTGGAGCGTTCCATGGAACCCACGTCGGCGGCAGCCTGGCGCGCGCCGCCGAAGCGCTCGGATATGAGACTCTCAGGTTCGACACGGCCGGGGCGTGGCGCGGGCCACGCGCGCTCACCGCCTTGCGCTGGCGGGTGGACGATCGAAAGCCGCTCCGCCTCGCCCGATTTTCAAGGTCGGTCGTCGATAGCTGTCGCGCCGAGAGGCCCGATGTGTTGATCGCCACCGGCGCGGCCGCGCTCACCGCGGACGCCGTACGCGACGTCAGGGCGCTGGGCGCGCGATGCCTGAACTATTCCACCGACGATCCCTGGAACCCGGCGGCGCGGGCCGAGTGGTATCTGTGCGCCCTGCCGGCCTACGACGCCGTGTGCACCACAAGACGAGCCAACCTCGAGGATTTTCGCCGTCTGGGCTGCCGCACTGTCCGGTATCTGCCCTTCGCCTACGACGAGGTGTTGTTCGCGCCGGTGACCAACTCGAACACCACCGCGTCCCACGACGTCCTGTTTGTTGGCGGAGGAGACCCCGATCGCGTGACCTTTATGAGCGAATTCATGCGCGACGGCACGGCCGTGGCGCTTGTCGGCGGCAATTGGGACCGATATCCCGCCACCCGGCAGCACGCGTTGGGCTTGAAAGGGCCGGACGAATTGCGGACGCTGACGGCGGCGGCGAAGGTGAACCTGTGCCTGATCCGTCGCGCCAATCGCGACGGGCACGTCATGCGCAGCTTCGAGATCGCGGCTCTGGGTGGGTGCATGCTGGCGGAAGACACGGCCGAACACCGGGAGATATTCGGGCCAGACGCCGAGTGCGTGATCTATTTTCGCTCAGCGGCGGAAGCGGCCGCCCACGCGCGAGCATTGCTGGTCGACACCCGCGAACAGGAACGGCTTCGCGCGGCGGTGCGCGCGCGGATGGTTGGGGGCGGGCATACCTATCGCGATCGTTTGAGATCGATGCTCGATGCGGTCGCGCTCGCGGGCTGTTCCGAGCCAGGATTGGCGAAAGCGCCGGCTTCGTGACGATTTTGCTGCTGATATGGCTCGGGCTGCTGATCGTGCTCTTGGTGTGGGTGATCGGAAAGCCCGGCGCTGGCGGCGCCCTGACCCTGGCTTATTTCCTCGGTCTGTCGATCATCCATGTCCCGGGCGCGCTCGTTTTCCTCGATCCGAACGCGCCCTTTCCAGGGGCCGACCAGACCGAGATCGGCTTTCGAATGACCTTGCTGGGTATGGCAGCTTTCATCGCCGGCGCATTTGTCGCCAAACATACGAACCGCCGCCGCGTGAAATCAGCGTCCGACCGCGCGACCGCCGCGCCGCAATCCTTGGTGCCCCTGGGCTGGGGCGCGTTCGCCCTGGGAATTCTCTGTTATTTCGTGTTCCTGCCGCTCTCCGTCAGAATTCCGTCGGCCACGTCCCTTGTCGCGGCGATCGCGACCCTGCTCATCGTGGGACTGTGGCTTCAGCTCTATGCCGCCAGGGTCTTGCAAAGACCGATCCTCGCCATAGCTGTGCTGGCAATTCTGCCATTCCTCCCACTGGTCACGCTCGCCGCGGGCGGATTCATCGGCTTTGGCGTCTACTGGGCGCTGAGCGTGATGACGTTCTTTTATGTCGTCGCGAAGCGACGCATCTGGTTTCTGGTGTCCATGCCCCTGGTTACGTTCCTCGGGCTGTCCCTGTTCGTGGCCTACATGGGAGAACGGTCCGGAATCCGTGAAGTCGTCTGGCAGGAACATGCCGACCTGGGCGCAAGGCTCGAACGCATTTCAGCCATGGCCGCCCGCTTCGAGTTCCTTGATCTTGGCAATACGTCGCACCTGTGGGCGCTCAACGAGCGGCTGAATCAGAACTATCTGGTTGGCATGGGGATCAACCGCCAAAGGATGGGTGCGGTCGATTTTGAATATGGCGGCACCGTTAACCCGCTGGCCCTGATTCCCAGAGCGCTGTCGCCGGATAAGGCGGTTGTCGGGGGCGGTGGCAACCTGGTCACCGATTTCACCGGAATCGCGTTCGCCCCAGGCACCAGCGTCGGCGCCGGTCAGGTTCTGGAGTTCTACATGAATTTTGGAACGGCGGGCGTGATCGGCGGCTTCCTTATCCTTGGGTTCGTTCTCATGCGTCTCGACCACGGCGTCATGCGCGCCCTGGCCGCTGGGGATTTAGGCTCTCTAATCACGAGGGCGATGATCGGCCTCCCGATGCTCCAGCCCGGCGGCAACCTTCTCGAGATCGTGGTGGCGGTCGCCGCGGGCTACATCGGCGCCCAGCTCATTTTGGCGTCGACCCTTTTGCAAAATCGACCGAACGCCGCTGCGGGCATCGGGGCGGCCATGCGTTCAAGCGGCCGTCGCCAGCCACCCAGGCGAACGTGACCCGACTGAAAATCGCCATCGCGACCGCTGGCAGATTCCACGTTCTCGATCTGGCGCGCGAACTGCATGCGCTCGGTCATGAGGTTCGTTTCTACTCCTATGTGCCGCGCGCTCGGGCGCGGCGGTTCGGATTGCCGGACCGCTGCCACGTTGGACTGCTTGCGTTCACGTGGCCCTTTCTGGTCTGGGACCGGCTGGCTCCGCGACTTTGGCCGCAAACCCGCGAGCGATTTCTTCATCAAATGCTGGATCGCGCGGTCATTTTTCGCCTGCGTCCTTGCGACGTGTTCATCTGCATGTCCGGCATCTATCTCGCCGCCGCGCGTCACGCCCGGCAGCGTTTCGGGGCCCGCGTTTGGCTCGAACGCGGAAGCATGCACATCCTGGCTCAAGACGAGATCCTGGCCGCGATCCCAGGTGCGACGCGACCGGACCCCTACGTTGTCCGCCGCGAGCTCGAAGGACACCGACTGGCCGATCGAATCGTCGTCCCCTCGAGACATGTGGTTGACAGCTTCGTTCGGGATCCAGCGGCGTGGGAGAAGTTGTTTCGCAATCCCTACGGCGTCGACCTGGCGATGTTCCCGCAGCAAAAGCACCGGCCGTCCGGCGCTCCGCTCGAGCTTCTGTTCGTCGGCGCGTGGTCGCTTCAGAAAGGCTGTGACGTGCTGACGACGGCCGTCCGGACGGTTGATGGCGTGCGGCTGACCCATGTCGGCCCTATGGGCGATCTGGCGTTCCCGGTCGACGACCACCGGTTCTCCCATTTCGCTCCCGTGACGCAACCGAGCCTCACGGACTTCTATTCCAAGTCGGATGTTCTGGTTCTGCCTTCGCGACAAGACGGATTCGGTCTGGTTCTGCCGCAAGCGCTCGCCAGCGGTTTGCCCGTGATCTGCACCGACCGGACAGGCGGGATCGACTTGGCGCATACGCCGGCGCTGGCCGAGAGGATCACGCTCGTGCCAGTCGATGACGCGTCAGCCCTCGCCGAAGCCATCGCCCGGCGTCGCGACCGCGCGCGCGAAGGGTTTAGCTGTCCGCCGCTTGCTGAGACCGATCGCCAGACCTTGTCCTGGACGGCCTACGCCTGGCGCTACAGCGACGAACTTGTCCGCGACGTTGCAATCCGGTGACGGCGCTCACGGGGAGGATTCATCGGATCAAACCCACTGTCCGATGATCTTGCGTCTCTCAGCGGTGGCGACGCGAGCCTTAATCGCCTCCCAGTCGCGGATGAACAGCCCGTTGGCCATTGGGTCGGCCAGGGGTGTCGGGCTCAACGTGCGGGCTCCAGGGTCATAGAACGCCTGCTCGAAACCATGCCGCGCCAGGGCGCTCACAACCTCGCGGGTCTGGCTCTCCGATTGGACCGCCAGCAGCGTGGGTGCGGCCAGCACGCGCCCGGCCCCGCCGAGCACGTGCTCCTCAAACCCTTCGACATCGATCTTCACCAAGACCGCCCCCCTCGCTTCGGAAATATCGTCGAGCCGTCCCATACTTACCTGGCGCGTCGAACTATCGGTGGAACTCATGACTTGGTTCATGGTGTCGCGTCCCGTGGAAAAATTCACCACTCCGACTGAGTCTCCCAGAGCCATCTCGTGAACGATCACACGATCCGCCAAACCGTTGGCTTCAATATTCCTGCGCAGGAAGCGGGCGGTATCTGGGTCCGGTTCGAAGGCCACTGTGCGGGCGTGGCATACTCCCGAAGCGAGTATAGTGTAGCTGCCAACATTAGCGCCTATATCGATAAATCCGTCTCCCGGTCGAAGGAGATGAAGCAACAGTCCCATGTCGGCGTATTCGTGAAGCCCGCAATAAATATTGCCCGTAAACCCGGTCATGCCATTCCGGGCGATCACGCGCGTGCCGGCAACCCAACGCACCTCCAAGTCCTTTCGCAATCGGCTCCGGATTTGCCAGGATAAGAGCCGTGTCAGCGCCGCCAGTCGTCGTTGGCGGGTTAACGGATGCCGACCGATGAATTCTATAGTGTCGATCACGTTCATAACTACATCCAACCCCGGGGTGGACTATCTCAGTCGAATAAACTCGCCTAGAATCACCGCAATCTGACGGATCGCGCTCGCTTGTATCTGGCAAATTCTACCGAGATCATGGAGGGCCTATCCAGGGCCAAGTGGTGACGGATACTCGCGAGCCCGACCTTCCGTCCAGCGCGCATGTCGTGGCCTCAATCTCCGACCCCGGAGCGGGGACCTCCTATAGCGTGCGGGCCCTGGAGGCGGCGCTGGGCGACATCGGCGCGAGGGCGGAGCTTCATACCGTACGCGGATGGCGTGACGGCGGCGGCGCGGCCTGCGCCAACATGACCGCGCACCGCCAGGATTTCCCTCGGACGCCGGTTCTGCGCGCGCTCTGCCTGTCGAGTGAGCTCGAGCGGGCGCTAAGGCGCGCGGCGCGGACGGTCGACATCCTGCATGGCCATGGGCTGTGGCTGGCGCCCAATGTCTATCCGGCCTGGGCCGCGCGCCACGGACGGGCCAAGCTGGTCATGTCGCCCCGGGGCATGCTGGGCGAGGCGGCCCTGGCTTTCTCCAGACCGAAGAAACGGGCATTCTGGACGCTGTTTCAGGCCCGCGCCCTGCGCCAGGCAGCCTGCCTGCACGCCACCAGCGAAGCCGAACGCGAAGACATCCGCGTGGCCGGCCTCACAAATCCCGTGGCGGTCATTCCCAATGGCGTCGATCTGCCGGCGCCTGCGGCGACGAGCGACCCTGGGGGGCCGCGGACCGTCCTCTCGCTTGGCAGGATTCATCCGAAAAAGGGATTGGACGCGCTCGTCCGCGCTTGGGCCCTGGTGGAGGCCGATAATCCCGACTGGCGCCTGCGCATCGTCGGGCCGGCGGAACTTGGCCACGACCGCGAGCTCATGACCCTCGGCGCATCCCTCGGCCTGCGGCGCGTGTCGGTCGAAGGGCCGGCCTTTGGACCCGATCGGCTCGCCGCCTATCAGAGCGCGGACCTGTTCGTCCTGCCGACCCGTAACGACAACTTCGCCATGACCGTGGCCGAGGCCCTGGCCGCCGGGGTTCCGGCGATTTCCACCAAGGGCGCGCCGTGGGCCGGGCTGGAGCGCGAGCAATGCGGCTGGTGGATCGACCATGGTCCGGAACCCCTGGGGGCCGCGCTCATGGGCGCGTTCGGACTGCCGCGCGATACTCTGAGAGGGATGGGTGCGCGCGGTCGCGCGTGGATGGCCAGGGACTTCTCCTGGGACCACATCGCCACTGATATGCTGGCCGTCTATGCTTGGCTGGCCCAAGGGGGCGAACGGCCCGAAACAATTCAACTCGATTAGACTTTAGACCAAGACTGGAGGGGTATGTGTCAAATGGGGCCAACGGATTTGTGGCCTGTAACCTGGAGTCGCGGGACGAGCGTGAGGGCCGCAATCGTGCGGTCGGGCGCATTGTAGGGCGCGCACGAGCCGCCCTGCCGCTCGCGCCTGTCATATCGAGGCAATGAACCAAACCTTGCTCGACCAGATCACGCCCCTCATCATCACGCTCGACGAAGCGGCCAATCTGGAGCGGACACTGAACCAGCTCCGCTGGGCGCCCAGAATTGTCGTCGTCGACAGCGGCAGCACGGATGGGACGCTGGAGATCGTTTCACGGTTTCCTCAAGCCCAAGTCTTCTATCGCGCCTTCGACACTTCCGCCGCGCAATGCAACTTCGGCCTTGAGCAGATCCGGACCGATTGGGTCCTGTCGCTGGACGCCGATTATGAACTCAGCGACGATCTGATCGCCGAGCTTCGCCGGCTCTCGGACACCATCGGGCTCGACGGTTATCGCGCGTCTTTCGTGTATCGAATCCATGGCTTCCCCTTGTCGGGGTCCCTCTATCCTCCGCGCGCCGTGCTCTATCGCGTCGCATCCGCGCATTATGTCGACGAAGGTCACACCCAGAGAGTCGCGATCGCCGGGCGGGTCGGTGATTTGCACGCTCCAATCTATCACGACGACCGGAAGCCACTATCCCGGTGGATCGCGTCCCAACAGCGTTACGCCCGACTGGAGGCGGATCATCTGTTGAGCGCGTCGAAGCACCGTCTGACTTGGGCCAATCGGGTGCGGCTGGCGGTCTATCCGGCGCCCTTGCTCGTCCTCCCGTATGTCCTGTTGCGCAAGGGCTGTATCCGGGACGGCTGGCCTGGATGGCTCTACGCCCTCCAGCGCCTTTTCGCGGAAACCATGATCGCACTGGAGTTGATTGACCGCCGATTGCGCAACAGCGCCGAGCCATCGGCGGAAACAGGCGAACAGAGCTGATGGACAACACCAGGGCTGGCTCGCCCTTGCGACGCCAACCGGCGATCATCTTCATCAATCGCTATTTCTATCCGGATCTGTCGGCCACCAGTCAGATGCTCTCGGACCTGGCCTTCGACTTGGCGCGGGATCACTGCGTGGTCGTGATTACCAGCCGCCTGCGCTACGACTCGAGGGCGAGATTGCCCAACGCGGAGACCATCCGGGGCGTTCGGGTGCGCCGCATCGCCACAACCGGTTTCGGGCGCGCCAGCCTTTTGGGACGCTCGGCCGATCTGGTGTCCTTCCATCTGGCGGCGAGCCTGGCCCTTCTCCGCGAGACCCGACGCGGCGATGTGATCGTGGCCAAGACTGACCCTCCCCTCATTTCCGTCGTCGCGGGCTGGATGGCGAGTCTGAAGCGCGCCCGCCTGGTCAATTGGCTGCAGGATCTCTACCCGGAAGCCGCCGTAGCGCTTGGCGTTCGTGGACTGAACGGCGGCCTTGCGCGCGCATTGAAAGCCGTGCGCGACGCTTCGCTGACGCGCGCGAGGGTCAATGTCACGGTGGGCGAGCAGATGGCGGCGCGCCTGCGCGAGCTGAGTGTCCCCGACAAACGGGTCCGCGTCATTCCCAACTGGGCTGATGAGACGGCGATCTCGCCGATCGCCGCGGAGGACAAATCACTCTGCAGCGCCTGGGGCCTCGAAGGCAGGTTCGTGGTCGCCTATTCCGGCAATCTCGGCCGGGCGCACGAGTATGAGACCATGTTGGGCGCCGCGGCTCTGCTGGCCGATATTCCGACCATCGCCTTCCTGATGATCGGCGGTGGTCATCACACTGACAATCTTCGCGAGGAAGCCCAGGCGGCGGGGCTCGCCAATATCGTCTTCCGGCCCTATCAGCCGTTCGAACTGCTGGCCCAGTCCCTGGGCGCGGGCGACGTCCATTGGATTTCCCTGCGCCCGGAACTCGAGGGGTTGATCGTGCCGAGCAAGGCCTATGGCGTTCTGGCGGCGGGGCGGCCGATCATCGCCGTCACTCACGCGCAGGGAGAGATCGCGCGCCTGGTCGCGGCCCACGGCTGTGGCTTCCAGATCGACCCGGGGGACGCCCAGGGCTTCGCCGCGGTCGTGCGGCGCCTCGCATCCGAACCGGCGCTGGTCGCGCGCCTCGGCATCGCCGCCCGCGCCGCGGCCACCGGCCCTCTCTCGCAAAGGATCCAACTCGCCCGGTGGCGCGACACGCTCGCCGCGGTGTCGGGCGGCTGAAGGCGGAGATCGAAGTGCTCATTCTTGGCCTCAATGCCTTTCACGCCGACGCCGCCGCCTGTCTCGTGCGTGATGGCAAGCTCGTGGCCGCTGCCGAGGAGGAACGGTTCCGCCGCATCAAGCATTGGGCCGGGTTTCCCAGCGAGGCCGTGCGCTGGTGTCTGGCGGACGCCGGCGTGCGGCTGGCCGACCTCGACCATGTGGCGATCAACCAGGACAGCCGCGCCAACCTGGCTCGCCGAGCCTGGTATGTGGCGCGCACGCGCCCTGGCCTTGGCTTCCTTGCGGGGCGGCTGAACGCGCGTCGGCGGCGCGCCAGCGCGGCCGAATTGCTTGAGCGGGTGTTCCCAGGCGCCAAGTTCAAAGGCCGGCTTCATGGCGTCGAGCACCACCTGGCCCACCTGTCGTCGGCGTTTCACGTCTCACCGTTCGCGGATGCGGTAACCGTGTCGGTGGATGGTTTCGGCGATTTCGCCAGCGCGGCCTGGGGTGTCGGATCCGGCTCGGAGATCCGCATCGACGGACGTGTCCACTTCCCTCATTCCCTCGGCGTCTTCTACCAGGCAGTCACCCAGCACCTGGGGTTCCCGCACTATGGGGACGAGTACAAGGTCATGGGCCTCGCGCCCTACGGAAATCCGGCCTTTCTGGACCAGATGCGCCGCCTCGTGCATTCGTCGGGCGACGGGGGCTTCGCCTTGGACCTGCGCTATTTCCGCCATCACACCGACGGTGTCGCCCACCAATGGGACGATGGCTCACCGGAGTTCGGCGATCTGTTTTCGGCGGAATTCGAGGCGCTCCTGGGTCCGCGGCGTACGTCGGATGCGCCGCTCGATCAACGCCACATGGATTTGGCCCGGTCGGCCCAGGCGATCTACGAAGAGGCCTTCTTTCATCTCATCGAGCGCGCGCACGCGCGCCATGGCCTGACCGACATCGCGCTCGCCGGCGGCTGCGCCAACAACTCCGTGGCCAACGGGCGCATCCGAAGGCGAACTCCGTTCAGGCGAGTCTATGTTCACGCCGCGCCGGGCGATGCCGGCGGGGCCATCGGCGCCGCCTTCGCCGTGTGGCACAAGTTGGGCGGAGCGCGCGGCTTCGTCATGGATCACGCGTTCTGGGGTCCTCAGTTCGGCGAGGCCGAGCTCGCTGCGCTCGTGGCCGTGCGCGGCGAGGAGATTGTCGAGGCCGGCTGCGTCATCGAGACCTTCGGCGACGAGGCGGCCTTGTGCGCGCAGACGGCGGCGGCCGTGGCCGACGGCCAGGTCGTTGGCTGGTTCCAAGGCCGGATGGAATGGGGCCCGCGGGCGCTGGGCGCCCGGTCGATCGTCTGCGACCCCCGCCGCGCCGACATGAAAACCATTCTCAACGCCAAGATCAAGCGGCGGGAGAGTTTCCGTCCGTTCGCGCCGTCGGTGCTCGCCGATGAGGTCGATGAGTGGTTCGAACAGGATGACGATGTGCCGTTCATGAGCCAGGTGTTTCAGATCCGCGAAGACAAGCGCAGCCGGATTCCGGCGGTCACGCACGTCGATGGGTCCGGCCGCCTGCAAACGGTCCATCGTCGCGCCAATCAGCGCTACGCCACCCTCATCGAAGCTTTCCGCGATCTCACCGGCGTGCCGATGGTGCTCAACACCTCGTTCAACGAGAACGAGCCGGTGGTCTGTCGGCCGGAGGAGGCGCTCGACTGCTTCCTGCGCACGCGGATGGACCGGCTGGTGCTCGGCGATACGGCCCTGATCAGGCGCTCGTCATAGACGCAAATGGCTCGTCGACCGGGTTCCGGCTCACTTGCCGAGAGGGGTGATGTTGATCCCGCGGTACCAGGCCTCGGCCGGCTCGAGTCCCAGATGCGCCAGGCCTTCCAGCCTCAGCCACTGGGCGCCGCAGCCATGGTCAGGGATACGGAAATTCACAGCGAACGCGCGCCAGCCGGCTGCACCAGAGGACTGCCGCGCTTCGGCGGCGTCGGCGTCGCCCTGCGTGACGCAGGTTAGGCGCCAGGTGAACAGATCGCCGCTACGCCCAGGCTCTACGAGGGCCATCCCCGACAGACGGTAGGCGCCGGGTGGCAGGGTGAGAAGTTGCTCAGTCGCCGCCACGTTCTTCTCGGCCGGCGACACGACATGCAGCGCCGGCCTTCCGTCCGCCGCCGGCAGCATCTCGGCGGTCGCGCCGTCCGACTGGATCAGGCGCCAGTTGAAGGGGGCCGCGCCGGGCGCCGGCCGGAAGTCCCCGTCATAGACCAGGGTGTTGTCGGGGGCGTCATGGGGGAGCAGACGCGTCCACAGGTCCCGGGCGCCGACAAAATCGCCTTGGGCCACGTATCGGTTGATCAGGTAGGCGCTTTCTTCATTGCGTGGTGGGGTGGGTGTGGCCGCCAGCGCCAGCAATACCCGGGCGGCGTCGGCCGGCGCGGCCGCGCGCCTGGAGAGCTCCACCAGAAATGGCCCCCGCCAGTTCGCGGATTCCGCCACGCGTTCGACAAACGGGGCCACGGCCGCTGGATTGTGCAGGGCACGAATCATCATCGGAAACACCAGGGTCTCGAGCCGATCGTCACGTCGAAGCAGCGCGTCGGCGTGGAGGCTGGCGCTCGTCCAGTCGCCTTCGAACAGGGCTTGCTGGAACAGCCATGACTGCGTGAAGAGGTCGCGCCGCGACCAGCGATTGGCGATCACCATCAGCATGCGGGCAGGCGTCAGGCCGCCGTTCCGGTCGGCTTCGAGCGCCAGCACGCGCAAGGCCCTTTCGTCCACAGGCGAAGCGGTCAGGGCTTCCCGCGCATAACGGGTCGCGTCGGCGCCGTGACCCGGCTGGGAGCTGTCGGCAAGCCGCGCCGCGGCCACCGCGCTCAGGGCCTCAGGACTGGCGAGACCCATGGCCAGGGCGGCCTCAGGACTGTTGTCGGCTAGCCATGCCTTCGCCGCCTGCAGACCGCAGGCCGCCATGAGAGCCACGGCCCCGATCACCAAGGCTAGGGCGAGGACCCGGCTTCGTGCTCGCCCGCTGCCAGATTCCACCATATGGAGCCTGATTCAGCTTCTGCGACGCTCGCCGACCGACTGGGCGATCCTCAGAAGGCCGGCCAGGCGGCCGACCGGTTGCGGCGCCGCGCCATAGTCGAAGCCGTAACCTTGGCCATAGCCGTAGCTATAGGCGTAGCCATAGGCGTAGCCCGCTTTCTTGATATCGAACTTGGTGAACAGGACGCCCAGCATGTGCGAATGGGTGGCGCGCAAACGCCGGACCGACGCCTTAGCGATGTCGCGCTTGGTGGCGTTGGCCTCCACGACCAAGAGTACGCCAGCGACGATGCTGGCCAGTTGCGGCGCGTCGGCCAGCCCCATCACCGGCGGCGCGTCGATCACCACCAGATCGAAATGCTCCTTCGCGGCGCTGAGGAGTTGAGACATCTTCGCGCCGGCCAGCAGTTCAGAGGGATTGGGCGGCGGGCGCCCGGCAGCCAGGAAGGTCAGATTGGCGTAGCCGGTCGGCTGGAACGCCGGGCTGACTTCGCTCCCCCCCGCCAGAAGATTGCTCAGCCCGACGCTGTTGTCCCGGGCCAGCATCCTGTGCTGAGAGGGATTGCGCATGTCAGAGTCGATCAGCAGGACGCGCATACCCAGGCGCCCGAATCCGGCCGCCAGCGCCAGCGCGCTGGTGGACTTGCCCTCACCCTTCATTGAACTGGTGACCAGCAG
>DASXMK010000557.1:0-1784 GCA_036495705.1 Caulobacteraceae bacterium
CCGACGAGCCAAAGGTCGACGTCGGAATCAAGCGCCACAGGCCAGTCAGCGGTGATCAAAAATTCCGCCTTTGGCTTGACCCCGTCCACCTTGGCCTTGGTCGGCGCCACCGCCATGATCACGACGGACAGAATGCAGAGCAGAAGATCGGCAAGGCCAATCCACATGGGCGATCGATCGACCGTCATCTAGGAACCTACTTTGAACAGAAATTGCGGGCGAGGCAGCGCCAGAGCGGGCTGCGTATCGACGGTCGTCATCGCGAGGAGCGAAGCGATGCGGCGATCCAGGAGTCGCCGGGCGCCCGACGTTCCCCTGGATTGCTTCGCTGATGGGGTGGACGGCCCCTCTTACGGCATCTGGTGTGCCAGAGTGATGGTTGTCGCTATCGCTCACGGAGGAGCCGTCCAGATGAACGTTACCATGATTGGGTTCGACATCGCCAAGGGAGTGGTGCAGGTCCACGGGGTGGACGGGAGCGGTCAGGTCGCCGTGCGCAAACGACTTTCGCGTGCGGGAGCGTTGGCGTTTTTCGAGCGACTGAGGCCTTGCGTGGTTGGACTGGAGGCCTGTGGCGGCGCCCACTACTGGGCGCGCGAATTGAGCCGCATGGGCCACGAGGCGCGGATGATCGCGCCCCATTATGTGAAGCCTTATGTCAAACGCTCGAAGACCGATGCGGCGGACGCGGCGGGGATATGCGAGGCGGTTGGTCGGCCGCACATGCGCTTCGTGCCGGTCAAGAGCGTGGACGAGCAGGCCCTGGCGCAGGCGCACAAGGCGCGCTCGCTTCTGGTGGCGCAGCGCACGGCGCTGGTGAACGCGCTCCGCGCGCATCTGACGGAGTTCGGCATCGTTGCGCCTGTGGGGCCGGCGGGATCGGCGCGGTTGATCGCGCTTCTGCGCTCGGGCGAGGCGCCGATTCCGGACCTGGCCGTGGAGGCGCTCGTCGATCTGTGCGACATGATCGAGGCGACCACAGCCAAGGTCGGCGCATTTGACGCCCGACTGAAGGCGCTGGCTCGCCAGGACGAAGCCTGCCAGCGGCTGATGAAGGTTCCCGGCGTCGGCCCTGTGGCGGCCGGAGCCATCCGCGCCCTGGCGGGCGACGTGACGCGGTTCTCCAACGGCCGCGACTTCGCCGCGTGGCTGGGCTTGACCCCGCGCCAGAACTCGAGCGGCGCCAAGATCCGCCTCGGCGGCATCACCAAGGCAGGCAATCGAGACCTTCGCACCCTTCTGGTGCTGGGGCAGATGGCGGTGTTTCGTCACGCCAGCGCTCATCCCGACAGAACCACCCCCTGGGCGGCGGCGCTGATCAAGCGTCGACCCCCGCTCGTGGCGGCGGTGGCGATGGCCGCCAAGACGGCCAGGATCATCTGGGCGATGCTGGCGCGCGGCGAGGCCTACCGCTCGCGTTGCGCCATCCGCGCCGGCTGAGGCGCTAGAGATCGCGAGTTCCGGAGGCCGCCATCCTCCGGAGGCGAGGGCCATGCTTGGGAGGTGATGACGAACCGGACGCGCCGCCGGGGAGAGGCAAAACCCGCAAAGCGAAGGCCGCATCAAAGCGCGTTTCGCTGATTGGGAGCCGATCCGCGGAATTCATCAGGGCCAGCGCAGCCACAAACGTCGCGCGCCAACAGGCCGAACACATGACCGCATGCGTCCCCCGTCAGACCCGCTCAAAAATCTCCTTGCTTCCGAGGGGCCGTCCACACATTCGCTCGCAATGACGATCGTGAGTCGACCCAAGTGCAATTTTCTATAGCGCCTCGCGGCGCTAC
>DASXMK010000558.1:0-1586 GCA_036495705.1 Caulobacteraceae bacterium
GCGCCGGCCCTCGGGGGCGATGGCCACGGCCCGGGTGTCTGGCAGCCGCCGCACCCAGCCCAGCTCGAAACACCGGCTGGCCACGGCCGCGCCGATGAAGCCGGCCAGATGCGGCCGCCGCTCGCTCCAGTCCAGGCACGGGCGGCAATAGATGCGACGCGTGGCCCCGGCGGCGGCGAGATCGACCCCGAAGGCGGCCAGGAACTGGCTTCCGGCGGCGGTCACCACGCCGCCGTCTTCGCCAAGCACGATGCAGCCGCGCGTCCTCAGGGCGTCAGCGAGGGCGACGCCGAGGCGGCCAGCCAGATGGTCGTAACAGGTGCGCGCCGTGCGTAGGGCCTCTTCGCCCCGCCAGGGTCGACGTCGCGCGGGGGCGTCGGCGGCCACCGCCATCATGGCTTCGATCATCCGGCCCACCAGCGGCGAGGCCAGCCGATACCAGGCGTGTCGGCCCTTGCGCTCGACGACAAGCAGCCGCGAGGCGGTCATGCGCGCCAGATTGCCACTGGCGGTCTGCGGCGAGACATGGGCGGCGAAGGCCAGGTCGCCGGCGGTCAGCGCCTGCCCGTCGAGCAGGGCGGCGAGCATGTTGGCGCGCCCGGGATTGGCCACCAGGGCGGCGATCTCGGCGATCGGTGGGTTCGCGGGCATGCGAGGGTTGTAACGCCCCCAGCCCGGCCTTGCGCGCGGAGATACTTCGGGATTTTCCGAAAGATCAGGAACCGCGGCTGAGCACGAACAGGGCGCTTTCGGCGCGCAGGTTCTCCACCCGTCGTCCCGGCGTCACCGGCCGGGCGCTCCGGCCGCCCGCAAAGACGGCGCTGGCTTCGATCGTCAGGCCCATCTCCGCACATAGGCTGGTGAAATCGCTCAGGGTGCACAGGTGGATGTTGGACGTCGCCCACCACGGCTCGGGCAAGGCCCCGGTCATCGGCATGCGCCCGCGCAGCATCAGGTCGAGCCTCACCCGCCAGTGGCCGAAGTTGGGTAGGGATACGATGGCCCGCTCGCCGATCCGTAAGAGTTCGCCCAGCACATGGCGGGGGCGGGGCACCGCCTGCAGAGTCTGCGACAGGATCACATAGTCGAAAGCCCCGGCCGGGAAATAGTCGAGGTCGCGGTCGGCGTCGCCCTGCATCACCGCCAGGCCCCGGGCCAGGCAGGCGGAGACGCCCCGCGGGCTGATTTCCAGGCCGCGCCCGTCAACGGCGTTGCGGCGCGTGAGCAGATCGAGCAGCTCGCCCTCTCCGCACCCGACGTCAAGGACCCGCGATCCAGGGCGCACCAGCCGCAGGACCTCCTCGAAGTCCGGGCGCACGGCGAGGCCCTGGCTCACAGGCCCCTCGCGGCGGCGGCGGAATCGAGGAATCCGCCCAGGGCGGCGCGCAGCACCGGCTCATCGAGCAGGAAGGCGTCGTGGCCGCGGTCGCTTTCGATTTCCACGAAACTGACCCGGGCGCCGACCCCATTCAGAGCACGGACTATCGCCTGGCTCTCGGCGGTCGGATATAGCCAGTCGGAGGTGAACGAGAACAGGCAGAAGCGCACGTCCCTGGCCGGGGCGAAGGCGCCGGCCAGGCCGCCCG
>DASXMK010000559.1:0-8158 GCA_036495705.1 Caulobacteraceae bacterium
GGGCGCGTTTCGACGACCGCGTGACCGGGCGCCTGGACGCCTTCTCCACCGGCTCCAAGCGCATTCATATCGACGTCGATCCGTCCTCGATCGGCAAGGTGGTGCGGGCCGATGTCCGCATCCTCGCCGACGCCGGCGCGGCCCTGGCCGCCCTTGTGCAGGCCCTCAAACGCGAACGCCGCGCCCTCGATCCGGCGCGCCTCGGTCCGTGGTGGAGGCAGATCGAAACCTGGCGGGCCCGGCGCTGCTTCGCCTATCGTCCGTCCCCGGACGTGATCAAGCCGCAGTACGCCATCGAGCGCCTGTTCGCCCTGACCAAGGACCGCGACGTCTACATCACTACCGAAGTCGGCCAGCACCAGATGTGGGCGGCGCAATACTACCGCTTCAATTCCCCCAACCGCTGGATGACCTCCGGGGGCCTGGGCACTATGGGCTATGGCCTGCCGGCGGCTGTGGGCGTGCAGACGGCCCACCCCAAGAGCCTGGTCATCGACATCGCCGGCGACGCCAGCGTGCTCATGACCCTGCAGGAAATGTCGACCGCCATTCAGCATGACCTGCCGATCAAGGTGTTCATCCTCAACAACGAGTGGATGGGCATGGTTCGCCAGTGGCAGCAACTGCTGCACGGCGAGCGCTACAGCCACTCCTATTCGGCCAGCCTGCCGGATTTCGTGAAACTGGCCGAAGCCTATGGGGCCATGGGCCTGCGCGCCAGCCATCCGGACGAGCTCGACGGCCTGATCGAGGAGATGATCGACACGCCCCTGCCGGTGATCCTCGACTGTCGCGTCGAGCGGGCCGAGAACTGCTTCCCGATGATCCCCTCGGGCAAGGCCCACAACGAGATGCTGCTGGGTGATGCGGCCGAGGACATGGGCGAGGCCATCACCGAGGCCGGACGGAGGCTGGTGTGAGCGTCGAACCCGAAGAAGCGCCGGCCAGCGCCTATGACATGGGCCACGCCGAGGAGGCGGAGGATCTCGCCACCTTCGCCGTGCTGGTGGACAACGAGCCCGGGGTCCTGCACCGCGTGGTCGGTCTGTTCGCCGCCCGCGGCTACAACATCGAGAGCCTGACGGTCGCCGAAACCGACCGCAAGGCCCACACCAGCCGCGTCACCATCGTCACCCGCGGCACGCCGCATGTGCTGGCCCAGATCGAGGCCCAGCTGCAGAAAATGGTCTCCACCCGCCACGTGCAGAACGTCACGCGCGACCCCAACGGGGTCGAGCGCGAACTGGCCCTGGTCAAGGTGCGCGGGGTCGGCGACGACCGGACCGAGGCCCGGGCCCTGGCCGATATCTTCCGCGCCCGGGTGATCGACACCAATTCCGAAAGCTTCATTTTCGAGGTCAGCGGCGCGCCGTCCAAGATCGACAAGTTCGTCGACCTGATGCGCCCCATCGGCCTGGTGGAGGTCTCACGCACCGGCGTGCTCTCCATCGAACGAGGCGAGATGAAGCTGTAGCGCGGACCCCCCTCCACCGTGGAGTTTATCCTCGGGCCGGCCTGCGGCCGGACCCGGGGGCGCTCCCCCTCCCCCAGCCATCGGGAGGAGAGGCGCTGGCGTTCTCCCCCTCTGGGGGGAGTACGGCCGATAGGCCGGGAGGGGGGCCCAGGCCCCCTCAGCTCAGCCCCGCCATCGCCTTGCCGACGAAAGCGAAAATCTCCGGGTCGAGCGGTAGCTGGGGCGCGGCCGCGGGATCGGCCATGGCGTCGGTCCACACCCCCTGGACACGCTTCCACATCTCCGGATCGCCCTGGGTGAACTGCTCGACTTGGGCCTTCCAGCGGCGGGCGAGGTTGAGCGCCGCTGGCGAGGTCGGATCACCCTTGGCCATCAGCGTCTTGGCTTCGGCGATGAGCGCGTCCCAGTCGGCGCCGATCTTGTCCTGGTCGAACGGCCGATGCGCCGTCTCGTCGATCTCGTCCGGGCTGAAGTGCGCGCGGACGTGTGGTTCGAGCAATTGGCCGAGTTCCTTTTGGCCGGATTTGAGGGTCATGGTCGTCTCCTTGGCGAGGGTTGCGAGATCGTCGATGGAGAGCGTTTCGCCGGCCGCCAGCTTGACGCGGGCGGCGCGCACCAGCCCCAGCGCCCGGGCGGCCTTATCCGCCTCGGCCGCCAGTGCGGCTTCGTGGGCCGCCAGCACCTGGTCCAGGCTGACCGCGCCACTCTTGAGCAACTCGGCGATGCGCGCCAGCGGCAGGCGCAGGGCCTTGAGGGCCAGCACCTGAGTCAGGCGCGCGATCTCGGCCCGGCCGAAACAACGCCAGCCGTTCGAGGTCCGCACGGCCTTGATCAGGCCGCGCGTCTCATAGAGACGCAGGGCCTTGGGGCTTACCCCCAAGAGGCGCGAAACCTCGGCCGGACTGTAGTGCCGCTCGCCCATGGCGAACCGTTCTCCTCATCGACGTTTCAGGCTTGTGAGGCCGGCCCCTGGGGCGGGGTCAAGCGGGAAATTGACACCGAGGAACGGCGACGACGGAGTGGCTACGACTCCTGGCGCACCACCGGCGGGACCCAGTCCGGGGCCAGGGCCTTGGCCGGATGCGAGCCGCTGACCTTGCCCATGAATGTCGGCGGCATCAGGCTGTACCCCAGCAGCGCCCGCAGGGTCGGCGACATCGCGGCCACGCGCTGGCGCGGAATGCCGAGGAACCAGTTCTCCTGGGTGCGCGCCCAAGGTTCACAATACTGGTTGGTGTAGCCGAGCCGCGGCGCGTCGCTTTGGTTGGCGCCCGCGCCGTGAATCAGGGTGCCGGCGAACGCAGCTGCGGCTCCGGCCGGCATTTCGAACGTCACCAGCTTGGGGCGGGCCCCGTCACGGACCGCGGCCACCTCGGCTGATCCCCAGGCGTGGCTCCCAGGCACGGCCACCGTGGCCCCGTTCTGGGCCGTGAACGCGTCGACCGCGCCAATCACGCTCATGCCCAGCGGCGGGCGCGGGCGCTCGAAGGGGTAGAAGGAATCGTCGAAATGCAGGCTCTGGGCGGCTTCGCCGGGATGGATGCGGATGGCGTGGCTGGCGCTCAGCAGGAAGCCGGGGCGCAGGAACGCGCCAACCACCGCCAGGATCCGGGGGTTCGCGGCCAGGTCCTCGAACACCTTGCCGCGCGCCACCAGGGTGTAGATGCGCTCGGTCGAGAGGCCCTCGAACGGATTTCGTCCCCGCCAGCGGCCCAGGTACGGTTCGATCCCGGCCCGGAAGGCGGCCACGCCGGATGCGTCGAGCACGCCTTCGATGATCGTGTAGCCGTCGCGGCGGATGCTGGCGATATGACCGGAGGCATCGAACGATCCGAGGTCAGCCGAAGGCAGCGGCGCGTCCATGCCCCAAGCATATCACAGTCTCACGCCGCCTGGGCCTGCGTGATCACCGCCTCCTGGGCCCGATAGTTGCGCAGGGCGATGAAGCGGAATGTCGCATAGTGGATCGCGAACAAGCCGAGCTTGGAGGCCAATGGGAAGACGCCGATGAAGGCCAGCCAGACCTTGTGGTCCAGGGTCAGGGCGATGAAGAGGTTGAGCGCGGCGGTGAGGAACATCAGCCCCGACCACACATAGCCCCCGGCGACGATCAGGCGCCGCGGCAGATAGTCCTTGGACGCCGGCGGCATGTAGCGGTCCATCCACCCCGGCTGCAGCATGGCCGCGCCGATGGTCAGATAGATGATGGTCGGCTTGACCATCACGAACCGGGGGTCGCCGGTGAACAGGGTCGCGCCGCCCAGAACGGTGACGAGGGCCAGGCTCGCCCATTGCATGCCGGGCACCGGCCGGCCGCGCAGCTTCTCGTACGCCGCCTGGCCGACGCCCATGACTATGGCCGCGCTTGTCGAGACGTAGATATTGCTGGTGAGCGCGAACAGGCCGGCGAACACGATCGTCGAGAGCATGTCGGTCAGGATCGGGCGGGCGGCGTAGAACAGATTCTTCATGGTGCGGGCTCCGGAAATGGGAGCCTGACCCTACCCGCGCACCCGCACAGCCGCCGAGGGCGCTCGCGAACCGCCGCCGTCGATTGGCGATTTTCCGCCGGCCGTTCACGCTTCGCGAGCCGCCGCGCCCGTCAGCAGACGAACGCGGCGCTCATCGAGGTTCAGTGCGGGTGCTCGCCGCCGTGGCCGCCGCCGTGGCCGCCGCCAGCGCCACGGGCCGCGCCATGGACAGCGCCGCCGCCGCGATTGCCGCCAGCATAACCGCCGCCGCGCACTGCGCCGCCGGCATAGCCACCGCGAACCGCGCCGCCGGCATACCCACCGCGAACCGCGCCGCCAGTATAGCCACCGCGAACCGCACCGCCGCGGTAAACTCCGCCGCCGCCTGGCCCGCCGCGCCAGCCGTTCCTGTAGCCGCCGCCCCAGCCGCGCCAGCCGTAGCCGCCGCCCCAACCGTAGCCACGCCGCCAGGCATAGCCGCACCAGTAGAACCCGGGACCGTGCCAGCCATCGACGTACCAGCAATAATTATAGCCGCCGAAAAACCACTGCGCCTTCTCGAGCGTCACGGTGTCGTTCGAGGTGTAGACGCCGGTCATCAGACGCGCCGCTGTCGGGCCCGACTCAATCGGCGCCGCGCCCGCCGCGCCGGCGGCGGCGGCCAGACCGATGGCGGCTAGGATAGAGGAGACAGAGTGAAGGGATCTCTTCATGAGGCGTTTCCTTTGCTCGCCAGATTTTCAGCCTTGACCATAATATGATTGAAACGGGATCGGTTCCAATCGTCACTTGCGCCGCGGCGCCGCCGCCAAGCGCGATCGGCAGGGCGAGAAGGGCGCCAGGCGACGCCCTTCTCTCGTAAAGTCGGCCTAATGACGCCAGTGGCCGTGATGGCCGTGCCAGCCATGGCCCCAACCGTGGCCACGCCAGCCTCGATGCCAGCCGCCTCCGCCCCAGCCGTTCCAGCCGACCGGGCCGCCCCAACCAAATCCGCGCCGCCAGGCATAGCCGCACCAGTAATATCCCGGGCCGCGCCAGCCGCCCGGATACCAACAATAATTTCGACCACCCCAGACCCAGGCGGTGTTCTCCAGAACCGCCGGCTCAGCGGAGCTGTAGACGCCGACGAATAGTCGCGCCGGCGGGGGATTGATCGTGGCCTGGGTGGGCGTGACGCCGGCCGAAGCGGCGCCCGCGGTCGCCAAGGCGGCCGCCACGGCGACAATGGCGGTGCGAAGACTTTTCATGGGCGTTCTCCTTGAAAGGTCCCTCGCCAAGCGGCGCCATGTCTGGCAGGGGGACCATGAACCGCCAGTGAACCGCCCCGAAGCGGGCCGGCCCCCGCCCCCTTCCCGCCGACGTCCCGAAGGCCTATCTTCACCAAGTCCGGATTCCTCCGGACTATGGAGATAAACGCGCGCGCAATAAGCGGACTGGACCCGGGTGCGATTCCCGGCGGCTCCACCAATTCCATCCGGCTTCGCGTTATCGGCGGAGCCTTGAGGGGCCGATCAGCATCGACAGACGTCTAAAGGCGTTGCTTTCTCTCGGCGTGGCTCACCGTTTCGGGCCGTAAACTAACTGCGAACGATAACTTCGCTCAAGAGCATGCCCTCGCCGCGTAATGCGGTGCGGTCGTGTTCGACCTCTGAAGTCCTGAGGCCTTAGCAGCCTCAGGCGGGGCCAGGGGAGCGCCTGGCAACAGAAGCTCCACACTTCTCTGCCGCGTATGAAACGCTCCCACTCTTTACATGGGACTCTGGGAGGGCTTGACGCCAGAAGCTTCCCACTTATCTCCGCGCCGTAGAATCTCCACCTCGATCTATTATTTCGCCAATTCGCAGGCCTGCGCGGTTTCGCGCCCTTGCCTTGGCCCCGGCGAGCGCTACCCTTGCAACATGGCCAAGGACGACAAGCCCAAAGACCTGATCGGCTACGATGGTCTGCAGCAGGAGGCTTTGCGTTCAGTGGTGCGCGGGGCCCTGGACCGGGCGGCCACGCCCAGAGGCCTGCCGGGCGACCACCATTTCTATCTAAGCTTCCGCACCGACTTTCCGGGCGTGGTCATGCCCGAGGAGCTGGTGACCCGGTACCCCGAGGAGATGACCATCGTCCTGCAGAATCAGTTCTGGGATTTGTCGCCGGGCGAAACCTCGTTCTCGGTCACTTTGCAGTTCGCCGGCCAGCCCAAGAGCCTGACCATACCCTACGTCGCGATGACCCGATTCTATGACCCCAGCGTGCAGTACCTGCTGCAGTTCACCCCCGGAACGCCGCCGCGTCGCGCCGCCGCGCCGCCGCCAAGCGCGCCCGCCCCCGTGGCGGCCGATGCGGGCGAGGACGGCCCCAAAGTCGTTTCCCTCGACCAGTTCCGCAAGAAATAGCCGCATGGCCGAGCGTTCGGCGGCGATCAGCGACGAGGCGCTGCTCGCGCGTTTCGTCAACACCCGCAATCAGCCGGCCGGATCGCGCACCCTGGGCCTGACCATCACCCGGGTCAGCCAGGCCGAGCGCCTGGTCGAAGCCGAATTCGACGCTCGCGCCGAACTCCTCGCCAACCCCATGAAACAGGTGCAGGGCGGCTATCTGTGCGCCATGCTCGACGAAGTCATGTCGGTCGCCTGCATGGTCGCTTCGGGCATGACCCACGTCGCCCCGACCCTGGAGATGAAGACCAGTTTCTTCCGGCCAGCCATGCCCGGACGTCTGCTTGCGGTCGGGCGGGTCGCGCGCTGGGGCAAGACCATCGCCTTCACCGAGGGCGAGATCTCCGACGACCAGGGGCGGTTGTTGGCCAAAGCCACGGGCACGGCCATGCCGACCCCATTCAGCAACTATAAATAGGGCCCAGGCATGCGCCCGGTCTTGGCGATCCTGGCGGCGCTGGTCCTTTCCACGCCGCCCGCCGATGCCGCCAGCCCGTTCTCCGACTGGGCCGCGGTGGTGATCAGCGGCGACAACCTCGCCGCTCATGTCGATCGTCACACCGAGACCTTCGACAATGCCCGCCGCGACCTCGCCCGCGCCCTGCAGAAGCGTGGGTTTTCGCCCGCCAACATGGCCGAGTTCTCGGTCGAGCCGCGCCTGCATCCGGACACCGCGCCTTATCCGGCCCGGCTGGCGGAGATCGACCAGGCGTTGCGGCGACTGACCGCGCGCGCCCGGGGCGGCTGTCTCGTCTACCTGACCTCGCACGGCTCGACCGACGGGGCGGTGCTGGGCGAGCGGCTCGTCACGCCGGGGACCCTGGCGGACGTCATCGACGCCAGTTGCCGTGGCCGGCCGACGGTGGCGATCGTATCGGCCTGCTACTCGGGCGTGTTCATCCCCGCCCTCGCGGCGCCGGATCGCCTGATCGTCACCGCCGCCCGGCGCGACCGTTCGTCGTTTGGCTGCGGCGAGGCCGATCGCTACCCGTTCTTCGACGCCTGCGTCCTGGAGGCGCTGCCCGCCGCGACCGACTTCCTGGCCCTGGCGAGGCGGGCGCGGCTGTGCGTCGCCCGGCGCGAGCGCCAGGAGCACATGGCCCCGCCCTCCGATCCGCAGATCGTCATCGGCGCCAGGTTCCACAGCCCGCCGTTCGCACCGACGAGCTGAAGCAAGCGTTGACAATTTGCAATAGATTCGCTATGATGTTCATGATGGGCGCTAACCCACGATTGAAATTTTCTACCCAGAACTCACCGTATCTACGGTGAATTTACGGTGAAATGGCGATCGACGAGGCTGCTGCAATCTGCGTGAATCGCCGTCATCTGCGGAAAAGCTGGCCCGGCGACTATCGCCGCATCGGGCCTTCGCGCTAAACCGGCGCCCGACCCGAGCCGTCCGGAGACCTGCATGACCGACACCCGGACCGAGACCGATAGCTTCGGGCCGATCGAGGTTCCGGCCGACCGCTATTGGGGCGCGCAGACCCAGCGCAGCCTGCAGAACTTCAGGATCGGTTGGGGGAAGCAGCCGGCCCCCATGGTGCGCGCGCTTGGGATCATCAAGCGCGCCGCGGCCGAGACCAACATGGCGCTGGGCAAGCTCGACCCGAAGATCGGCCAGACCATCGCCGCCGCGGCGCAAGAAGTGATCGAGGGCAAGTTCGACGCCCATTTCCCCCTGGCGGTGTGGCAGACCGGCTCGGGCACTCAGTCGAACATGAACGCCAACGAGGTGATCTCCAACCGGGCCATCGAGATGCTCGGCGGGACCTTGGGCTCCA
>DASXMK010000560.1:0-3307 GCA_036495705.1 Caulobacteraceae bacterium
CACCGTGAAGGCGGCCAGCCTCGCCGTCGGATCCTGGACGGACTCGACCTCCAGACCGGCCATGGTCATGGCCTCGACGATCTCGCCGAGACTGGCGGTGGTCTCGAGGTGCTCCCTGAGCCAGGAGAGGGTGAACTTCATCGCCGTGCCTCAGCTCAGGCCCGAGGCCGGGTTGGGCGCGGCGAAAGCCGAGAAGCCATAGTGCGCCAGCCAGCGCACGTCCGAGGCGAACATCTCGCGCAGATCCGGCATGCCGTACTTCAGCCGCCCCAGGCGATCGACGCCGAAGCCGAAGGCGAAGCCCTGCCATTCGTCAGGATCGAGGCCGCAATTGCGCAGCACATTGGGATGGACCATGCCGCAGCCGACGATCTCCGACCACTCCTCGCCAACGCCGATGCGCACCTCGCCGCCGGTCACCTCGCATTGCACGTCCATCTCCGCCGAAGGCTCGGTGAACGGGAAATAATGCGGGCGAAAGCGGGTGACGACGCCCGGCAACTCGAAGAAGCGGGCCACGAACTGCTCCACCGTCCACTTCAGGTGGCCCATGTGGATGTCGCGATCGATCACCAGGCCCTCGATCTGGTGGAACATCGGCGTGTGCGTGGCGTCGCTGTCCCGGCGATAGGTGCGCCCGGGCGAGATGATGCGGATCGGCGGGGCTTGGCCGGTGGCGATCCACGGCGCCGCCGGCGGGGCGTTGGTGCGCTGCATGGTCCGCACTTGCACCGGGCTCGTATGGGTGCGCAGCAATTTGCGTTCGCCGCTCGCGTCCGGGGTCAGGAAGAAGGTGTCGTGCAGTTCCCGGGCCGGGTGCTTGGGCGGGAAGTTGAGGGCGGTGAAGTTGTGGAAGTCGTCCTCGATGTCGGGGCCTTTGGCCAGGGCGAAGCCCATCTCGGCGAAAATGGCGATCATCTCGTCCATCACCTGCATGGTCGGATGGACGCAGCCCTTGCGCCGGGGCGGGGCGGGGAGAGTGAGGTTGAGGGCCCCGGCGGCGAGGCTGGCGTCCAGCGCCGCCGCCTCCAGCGCCGCTCGGCGCTCGGCGATAGCGGCCGCGGTGCGGTCGCGCAGGCCGTTGATGACCGGGCCTTCGGCGCGGCGCGCGTCCGGGCTCATCGAGCCGAGCGATTTCAGCAGCGCCGAGATCGTCCCGCTTTTGCCGAGGGCGTCCAGGCGGACAGCCTCCAGCGCCGCCAGGTCGGGCGCGGCGCCGATCCGGGCGGTAAGTTCGGCTTCGAGATTGGCGAGGTCGGTCATGGCGTGGTGTCTCGTCGAATTTCCTGGCGCGAGAAAGCGAAAAGCCCCCCGACGGGTCTCGCCGGAGGGCTTTTCAGAGATGAGGAGCTTAAGAGCTCCTGCCTCAAGCCAGTGCGGCGCGGACCTTGTCGGCGATGACCTTGAACGCGGCCGGGTCGTTCCCCGCGATGTCCGACAGAACCTTGCGGTCGATGTCGATCCCGGCCAGTTCAAGGCCGTGGCTAAATCGCGAATAGGTCAGGCCTTCCAGCCTGGCGGCGGCGTTGATGCGTTGGATCCACAGGGCCCGGAACGAGCGCTTGCGCACCTTGCGATCGCGGTAGGCGTATTGTCCGGCCCGGTCGACGGCCGCCTTGGCGGCGCGAATGGTGTTCTTGCGCCGGCCCCAGAAGCCTTTGGCCTGTTCCAGGACCTTCTTGTGCCGGGCGTGCGCGACAACGCCCCTTTTCACTCTGGCCATTTTACGTCAGACCCCGATCACAGGCCGTTGGGCAGATAGGTGCGGATGATCTTCGCATCCGACTCGCCCATCACCTTGGTGCCGCGGTTCTGGCGGATATATTTGCCGCTGTGGCTGATCAGCCGGTGACGCTTGCCCGCTACGCCGGCCTTGATCTTGCCGGTCGCGGTGATTTTGAAGCGCTTCTTTGCGCCGGATTTGGTCTTCAGTTTGGGCATTTTGTCTTCCGCAAAAGAGAACCAGACGGCCGCCCTGGCATGCCGTTGGCCAGGCGACCTGAATTGAGAGCCGCGTTCCCTAGGGCAAAGGGGGTCGGAAAGCAAGGACGTGCGTCCGGGTTACGGACCCGCACCGGTCGTTTGCCGCCCGGCCGCCGCTCGTCTCATAATGCCGCCATGATCGCCGACCAGCCGAGCCGCACGGCGCTGCGCGCGGCCGCCCACCGCGCCGCCCATCAGAGCTGTGAGGACGGCCGCATCTTCCGTGACCCCCTGGCCTTGCCCATCCTCGGGGCGGAGCCGCGGGCGGTGTTGGTCTCGCCGCTGGACGCTCCCGCCGTGCGCTCCATGCGCCTGTTCATCGCTGCGCGCAGCCGCTTCGCCGAGGAGCGGCTGGCGGCGGCCGTCGCTCGCGGCGTGCGCCAGTACGTGGTGCTGGGGGCCGGCCTCGACACCTTCGCCCAGCGCAATCCGTTCGAGGGCCTCAGAGTGTTCGAGGTCGACCATCCGGCGACCCAGGCCTGGAAGCGCGAGCGGTTGCGCCAGGCTGGCCTCCCGCCGTCGGCCTCGCTCGCCTACGCGCCGGTGGACTTCGAGCGCCAGACCCTGGCCGCCGGCCTTGCCGCCGCCGGCTTCCAAACCGAGGCCCCGGCCGTTTTCGCCTGGCTGGGGGTGGTGGTCTATCTCACCCGCGCGGCGGTTTTCGACACCCTGGCTTTCATCGCCAAGGGGGCGAACGAAGTGGTGTTCGACTACGGCGAGCCCAACGCGGCTTTTCCGCGAGATCACCAGCCCCGGCTGGCGGCGCGTGAGGCCCGTCTGGCGGCGATGGGAGAGCCGTGGCTGACCCGCTTCGAGCCGGTCGAGCTGGCGGCGCAGTTGGCCAGGCTGGGCTTCGACGCGGTCGAGGATCTGGGACCGGCCGAGATCGCCGCCCGTTTCTTGGGCGTCGCCCGGCCGAGCGGTCCCGGCGGCCACCTCGTCAGCGCCCGCGTCACCCAATCTACTGGGGAAGAGTGAAGAGCGCGCCAGAAGCCGAGCGTCCGCGACGGGTGGTGGGCAGACTTCGATCCACGTAAGGACCGGCCGTACTCGGGGGTTTCGACGAATGGATCGAGCTGGCGTTCTCGCCCTTTTTGACGCCCGAATGCGCGCCGACGCGCCTCGGAGGGCCGGCTTCCAGCGCGCATGGTTCGACGGCGTTGTGCGGACGACCGGCCTGTTCAATTCCATCGGTTGGTGGGATTTCACGGCCGAGCGAACACGCGAGATCGTGGCGCGGGAGGCCGGCCACTTTCGGGCTCTCGGGGATGATGTCGAGTGGCAGGTTTATGGTCACGACCAACCTCTCGGTCTGGAGATAGCG
>DASXMK010000561.1:0-4051 GCA_036495705.1 Caulobacteraceae bacterium
CGACTGGTCTCACCTCCAGCATCACTGTCGGTGGCGGCGGAGGCGGCGGCGGAGGCGGCGGCGGAGGCGGAGGCGGCGGCGGCACGGGGCCGTGAGTCAGGGCCCAGGGTGTCATTATTTTTCGCGCGGCCGACTAATGGAGTGGATATAGTTGGGGCGAATTGCCGCATTCCCGCCGCTGGGCGCCGCGACCAAGATCGCGGGCCTCGCCAAGGCGTGCTAGGCGAAGGCTCGCAAAATGAATATGTCGCTCAATATGGCCTCGGCGGATGATGCGCGCAGCGCGCGAACCGGTCTGACGCGCGTCGGCTATGTCGAAGGCGCGATCGGCGGCCCCGACAGGATCGGTTCGCTCGCGGGCCTGTTTCCGCAAGTCCAATTCGTAAGCATCGGCGCCACCTGGCCATCGCGGCCGTTGAGCGGCCTGGGCGTGATGATCGTCAGCGTCGCCTCCGGCGAGGTGGAATCCGCGTTGCGCCGCCTGTCGGCCCGGCCAGCCGGACCGGCCGTGATGGTGATCCTCACCGACGCCGACGTTCGCACGAGCCGCAGGTTCATGCAGTCGGGCGCGGCCGACGTCCTGGTGGCCCCGGTGGCCGAGGCGGCGCTGGCGCTCAGCCTGGAACGGGTCCTGATCTCGGTGGAGTCGCAGGGGCCCCGCGGCCCCACGGGCCGGGTGGTCACCATTCTGAAGGCGGGCGGGGGCGTCGGCGCCACGGCCATCGGCGTGCAACTGGCCTCCATGATCGCCAGTCATGAGGGCGCCGTCGGCGGCGGGGTATGTTTCGCCGACCTCGACGTGCAGTTCGGCATGGGCGCGATGTTCCTCGACCTCGGCGAGGCAATGACCCTGACCGACATCCTCGAAGGCGGCGGCCCGCTCGAGGAGACGCCGCTGGGCTCGGCCCTGGCCCTTCACCGCAGCGGCGCGAGGCTGCTAGCCGCTCCACGCGACCTGTTGCCGCTCGAGGGCGTCAACCCCCGGCAGATCGAAAGCCTGGTCACGGCCCTGCGCCGGGACTTCGCCCTGACGATCATCGACCTGCCGACAGTGTGGACGGCGTGGACCAATCGCGCCCTGCACCTTTCGGACCAGATCATCCTGGTCACCAACCTTTCGGTGCCGCACGCCAATCTGGTGAAGACGCAACTGCGGATGCTGACCGCCCAGGGGCTAGACACCGTCACCCTGACTTTGGTTTGCAACCGGGTCAGCGTCGACCAGAAGGCCATCGTCTCGCAGAAGGCGGCGGAGAAATCGATCGGGCGCGATTTCGACTACGTCATCCCGGAAGACCGGGCGATGATGAACGAGGCGATCGCCCAGGGCTGTGAACTCTCGTCCGTTCGTTCCGGCACCAAGGTCGAGCGCTCGATCGCCGAACTGGCCGGCTGCATCGTGCCCATCCCCGTCACCGCCGAGGCCAAGCGCAGGTGGTGGCAATGACCCTGTGGTCTGACCAGGAGACTCGCGGCTCGGGTGTGCAGAAGACGGGCGGCGGCGCCATCGAAGGCGCCAGCGCGCTGAAGTCGCGCATCCATTCGCGCCTGCTTGACGTCCTCAACCTGGCTCTGATCGAGCGCACGCCGCGCGAGACCTTGCGTCACGAAGTGCGCGCGGTGGTCATCGAATTGCTGTCGGAGGAGAAGCGGCTGCTGACGCCGCACCAGACCGATCGCCTGACCGACGACGTTCTGGACGAAATCCTCGGCCTCGGCCCGCTGGAGCCGTTGCTTAAGGACGAATCGATCGCCGACATCCTGATCAACACCTATGACACGGTCTATATCGAGCGGTCCGGGCGTCTTGAGCTCACCGAGATCCAGTTCCAGGACAACCGCCACCTGGTGCGGATCATCAACAAGATCGTCTCGGCCGTGGGCCGGCGGGTGGACGAATCCTCACCGATGGTCGATGCGCGCCTGGCCGACGGCTCGCGGGTCAACGCCATCATTCCGCCCCTGGCGGTGGACGGACCACTGGTCTCGATTCGCAAATTCTCGCGCGACGCCCTCAGCGTCGACCGCCTGGTCGGATTTGGCAGCCTGACCGAGGAAATGGCCCTGGTGATGCGGGCCATCGTGCAGGCGCGCCGCAATGTGCTGATCTCGGGCGGCACCGGATCAGGCAAGACCACCTTGTTGAACGCCATGTCGGCCTACATCGACATCGCCGAGCGCATCATCACCATCGAAGATTCGGCGGAGCTGCAGTTGCAGCAACCGCACGTCGGACGCCTGGAGACCCGGCCGTCGAACATCGAAGGCAAGGGCGAGATTACCCAGCGCGACCTGGTGAAGAACTCGCTCAGAATGCGCCCCGACCGGATCATCGTCGGCGAGGTGCGAGCCGGCGAGGCGTTCGATATGCTGCAGGCGATGAACACCGGCCATGATGGGTCGATGACCACGGTTCACGCCAACACCGCCCGCGACGCCTTGAACCGGATCGAGCAGATGATCGGCATGGCCGGCCTGGAAATCTCGCCACGGTCGGTGCGCCAGCAGATCGCTTCGGCCATCAATGTCGTGGTCCAGACCGAGCGCATGGAGGATGGCCGGCGGCGCGTGATCTCGATCGCCGAGATCGTCGGCATGGAAGAAGACATGATCACTATGCAGGAGATCTTCCGCTTCCGCCGCAAAGGCCGCACCGACGACGGGGCGGTGCTGGGCGATTTCGAGGCCACCGGCGTGCGGCCAAAGTTCCTGGAGTTCCTGGGCATGCGCGGCATCAAGCTGGACCCGCAGATGTTCGCGCCCGTGAGAAGGTCCGCGTGACATCATGCTGGTAACCCTCGCTTACATCATGGCTTTCGTCGCCGTGGTGCTGATCGTGCAGACCGCCGCCACGGTGATCTTTTCCGCCGGCGACCGAACGCGGCGGGTCAACCGGCGCCTGGACCTGCTCGATTCGGGCATGTCACGGGATGAGGTGTTCGAGGCTCTGGTGCGCCGCAAGCCGCCGACCGGCGGCCTGGCCGACGCGGCCCCCGGCGTCTATGAGCGCACCCAGGTCTATTTCCGCCAGGCCGGCGTCACCATCACCCCGCAGCGGTTCGTGCTGATGCTGGTGGCGCTGATGGCCATCATCCTGGTCCTCGGTTTCCTGTTTCTCAGCGTCGCCCAGAAGGGCGGGGTGGTGGTCAATCTGCTGATGTCCACCGTCGGCGCGATCGGCCTGGTGGTCCTGGGCGCGGTGGTGTGGCTCGGCTGGCGGCGCGCGCGGCGGCTGAAGAAGCTGGAGGAACAGCTGCCGGTGGCCCTGGATGTCACCATCCGCGCGCTGCGCGCCGGCCACCCGCTGATCACCTCGGTCAAGCTGGCCTCGGAAGAGATGGGCGACCCGATTGGCTCGGAATTCGGCCTGATCGTCGACGAGACCAACTATGGCATGGAATTCCGCGACGCCCTGGTCAGTTTCGCCCGCCGGACCGGGTCGGAATACGCGCATTTCTTCGCGGTCTGCGTCGCCATTCAGAGCGAAACCGGGGGCAACCTGGCCGAGGTGCTTTCCAACCTGGCCAAGGTGATCCGCGACATGCAGACCCTGCATCTGCGCGTCAAGGCGCTGTCGGCCGAAGGCAAGATGTCGGCCACGATCCTGACCGTCCTGCCCATCGGCCTGGTCTGCTTCCTGCTGCTCACGCGCCCCGAATTCTACACCACCAAGTTCGGCGATCCGATTTTCTGGCCGTGTGTGGCCGGGATCATCGTGTGGTTCTTCATCGGCCAGTTCATGATGAACCGGATGGTCAATTTCAAATACTGAGCAACGCCCATGTCGCAGCTGACGTTTCTGATTTTGGATTTTTGCGTCTTCGCCCTGGTGGCGTTTGGGGTGTTCATGGTCTCGCGCCGGGTCGAGACGAACATGAGCGTGCGGCGGCGCCTGCGCGCCGACCTGAAACAGCCGCAAAAGCGCGGCGGGCCGGCTTCGGCGCTGGTGCGGTCGCAAGAGGTGCGCAACCCGATCCTGCAATGGGTCCAGACCACCACCCTGCAGGATCCCGAAGCCCGTACGAAGTTGCGCCGGGATCTAGCTCTGGCG
>DASXMK010000562.1:0-3161 GCA_036495705.1 Caulobacteraceae bacterium
TGAAGGCGATGCGCTCGGTGATGACCCCGGCGATCGTTCCGAGGGTCAGCCACGAGGGCCCGAGCAGGGCGGCGGCGATGAGAGCGAGCCCCAGGGGGTGGGTGATGATGCTGCCGGCGTAGCCGCCGGGGTCGATCTGGCGCACCGTCCGGCCCCAGCGAAGATCGCGCCGGACAAGATCGCCGGCGGTGCGCTCGTCGCAGAGGTGCGCCACGGTCATCGGCGGAATAGCGATCCGCAGTCCAAGGGACCTGACCGCCCGGCCCATTTCATAGTCATCGGCCAGGTGATCGACGAAGGCGGCGAAACCGCCGACTTGGCGCAGGGTCTCGGCGCGGACAGCGATCGTGGCCCCAAAGCAGGGTTCGGCCAGCCGCGCCGCCTTGCCGAGGACCGCGCTCGGCAGGAAGCGGTAGTTGATGGCCATGGCCGACAGGCGCGACCACACCGGGCCTTGATCTTGGCCGACATAGAAGCAGCTCACCAGGCCGACCCCTGGCTGCGCGAGGGCCGAGGCAACTCTGCTGGCGTAGGCCCGGTCCACTACGATGTCGGCGTCGCTCAGGATCAGCACCTCGTGTTTGGCCCTGGCGGCGATGTTGACGAGGTTGGTGGCTTTGCGGTTGGCGCCGTGGATGGTGGAATCGATCACCAGGTCGATGTCGATGTCGGGGTGTGCGCGTTGGAGGGCGCGGACGATGGCGATGGCTGGGTCGTCGGCGTCGTGGACGCCGAACACGATCTGCAGCGGACCGGCGTATTCCTGGGCGCAGTAACCCTCCAGGGTTTGGCGCAGCCCCGCTGGCGCGCCATGCAACGGCTTCAGGATTGTGACCGCCGGCGCGTTCGCTTCGGAGCGCCGAGGTCGGCGTCGCAGGACCAACACGGTGGCCAGCGCGGCGAGCAGCAGATAGACCACGCCCAGCAGCGACATCGCTAATGCTAGCCAGCCCAAGGCGTGGACGATCGGCGCCGCTGAACTCATGGCATCCCCATTTTACCGATCCGATCCGACGCCCGGCCATGACCGCATCAGGCGCACAGATGGGGACGCGAAACGATTACGCCAGTTCGGCCCGCCTCAAGCCCGCCTCAACCGCCGCTGAGCGCCAGCAGATCGGCCAGATGGGACTTCCAGGCCACGGCCCAGGTATGGGTGCCATGGCCGTGGGTCAGATCCGAGATCGGCAGCAGGACGAAGCGCCCGCGCCTCAGGCGCGTGGCCTCGCGCTCGGCGATCCCCAGTTCGGGCGGGTTGATGAAATCGTCGGCCGAATTGACCCACATCACCGGGGCCGTGATCGCCTCGAGATCGGCCGAAGGATCGTAGTCGCGCGACGCATCCACCTGATAGATCAAGTCGTTGGCGTCCAGGTCGGCGGCCATGCGGGCCAGCGGGCCGGCGATGTCGCGGTCGACGTCGGCGGGCGTTGGCAGGGCCTTCTGCATCTGCCGCGGCGCGCTGCCGGCGATGGCCAGGATGTCGGCGGCGGTGCGCAACCCCTGACGCGGCTCGGTCTGATACTCGCCGCCGCGCCAATCCGGGTCGGCCTCGATGGCGTCGATGATCATCCGCCGCCACAGCCGGTTGCGCCCGGCGATGGCCACGGGCAGGCAGGCCAGCGGCATCAGCGCCGCCGCGCCGTCTGGCCATTTCTCGCCCCACATGAAGGCGTGCATGCAGCCCATGGACGTGCCCATCACCAGCCGCAGCCGGGCGACGCCAAGGCCGTCGCGCACCAGGGCGTGCTCGGCCCGCACCATGTCGTCGTAGTCGTAATGCGGGAAACGGGCGCGCAGCCCGTCGCTCGGCTTGGACGAGGCTCCATGGCCGATGTCGTCCGGCAGGATGATGAAATATTTATTCACATCAAGCAGTTGTCCGGGCGCGAACAGCTCGCCCGCGAATTGCGGCCGAAGGAATTGCGCCCCCGAACCGCCGGTGCCGTGCAGGATCAACACCGCATTGGTCACCGCGCCCGAGGCGTCGCGGATCGGTGCGCCCAAGGTGCGGTAGTGCAGGCGCAATTGCGGCAGTCGCTCGCCCGAACGGAACTGAAAATCGTTGATGACGAAGTCGCCTTGTTTGACCGGCGGGCTCGCCGCCGACCCCTCCTGGGCGGCCGCCACCGCCGCGATGGCCAGGGCCAAGGCTGCGAATGCCCCGGTTCGATGACGCATCACGCCAAGATCCCCAATTCAGGCCGCCAGGAGGCGCTCGAGGCGCCCGCGGATGATGGCCTCGGCCTCGCCCATGATCCGCTCGATCAGTTCCTTGCAGGTGGGGATGTCGTGGATCAGTCCCACCACCATGCCGCACGACCAGGCGCCGGCGTCCATTTCGCCGCGCTGCATGATCGCCGGATAGACCCCGGCCACCTCGGGAATGATGTCCTCGAACTTGATCGCCTCTCCCAAGGTCTTCTCCTTCACCAGCAGGCGCTCGACCCCGGCGTTGTTCAGCACCCGCTCGGTGTTGCGCAGCGGCCGCATGATCAACCGCGTATCGAGCTCAGATGCGGCGACGATGGCCTGTTTGACGTGGTCGTGGATGGGGGCCTCGACCGTGGCCATGAAGCGCGTGCCCAGGTTCATGCCCTCCGCCCCCATGGCCAGAGCCGCCACCAGCGAGCGGGCGTCGGCCATCCCGCCCGAGGCCACGAACGGAATCTCCAAAGTCTCGCCGGCCCGAGGCAAGAGAATGAAGTTGGGGACGTCGTCCTCGCCTGGGTGGCCGCCGCACTCGAAGCCATCGACGCTGACGGCGTCGCAGCCGATGGTCTGGGCCTTCAGCGAATGGCGCACCGAAGTGCATTTGTGGATCACCTTGATGCCGGCCTCCTTCAGAGCCGGAAGCCAGGCCTGAGGATTGTTGCCGGCCGTCTCGACGATCTTGACCCCGCCGTCGATGATCGACTTCACATAGCCCGGATAGTCGGGCGGGTTGACCGACGGCAGAAAGGTCAGGTTCACCCCGAACGGCTTATCGGTCATCGTCCGGCACTTGGCGATCTCGTCGGCCAGGGCCTCGGGCGTGCGCTGGGTAAGCCCGGTGATAATCCCCAGGCCGCCGGCGTTCGACACCGCTGAGGCCAGCTCGGCGAAGCCGACGAAATGCATGCCGCCCTGGATGATCGGATGGCGGATGCCGAACAATTCGG
>DASXMK010000563.1:0-1660 GCA_036495705.1 Caulobacteraceae bacterium
AGGCTTTCTGAGATGGTCAGCGGCGCGCTGGTGAGGCCCACCAGGACCAGGGCGCCGTGGTCGCCGAGCGCGGACGATGCTTGCTCGCGGACGGCGGGCACGCCGGCGAAGTCGAACGCGTAGTTCAGGCCGCGCCCTCCAGTGGCCTGGAGCATCGCCTCGGCAAAGCTGGGGTCGGCCGAGTCGAGGGCCACGTCGGCGCCGAACGCGAGGGCGCGCTCGCGCGCGCCGGTGAGCGGGTCGACGGCGAAAATCGGCGCGGCGCCGATCATGCGGGCGATGCGGATGGCGTGCACGCCCAGTCCGCCCACGCCCCAGATGCCCACCGCCTGGGCGGCGCGCACCGGTACGGTGGCCGTGAGCGCGGCGTACGACGTGGAGACGGCGTCCGGGATGATCGCGGCCTGATCGAAGGGCAGCTCGTCGGGGATGGGAACGACAGTGTCCTCACGGGCCAGGGTGTACTGGGCCCAGCCGCCGTCATAGGCGACGCCGCGGCCGCGGAAGTCGGTGCAGGGGGCGCGCCGAGCGCAGCCTGCGCACCGGTCGCAGCTCTGGCCGGCCTGCAGGGCCACGCGGGTACCCACGGTTAGGCCCCGCCTGAGGCCGGTGCCGAGGCTACCGATCACGCCAGAGATCTCGTGCCCGAGGGTGATCACGCCGGAGGGATCTGGGCGCGGCGGCGAGATGCTCCCGTCGATCAGGTGTAGGTCCGACAGGCATACGCCGGCCGCCTTCACTTCGATCAGGACCTCACCCGGACCCGGAACCGGAACGGGGATCTCCTCCACGACGAACTTCCCGGTGCCGAAGTGGAGGCGTCCGGCGAGCATTGTATTCATGGTTATCTCCCTAGGGCGTATGCGCGAGCCGCCTGGCGCATCGCGCGAGTCCGGCAGGCCAGTTGGCGCCCCTTTTGCCTATCGCCGCCCACGGTGTGCCAGAAGTAGGCCGCATGGTCGGCGAAGGCCTCCGGGTGACGCAGCACCAGCTCGTCATAGCGTCCCGCCGCGCTGGCCCGCCACCGGCCGGCCTCCTGGGCGTGCCCGGCATCGCGCAGGACGCCGGCCAGGGTGGCCGCGTACTCAGGGTCGTCGCTGGAGACTGTCAGAGGGCACAGGCGGTCGATGGCAGCCTGCTGGTTACCGAAGGTGGCGTCGACCTCGGCGAGGTGACCCAGCGCCGGAGCGTAGGCTGGCACCCGCCGGCGGGCGGCGTCGAGCCAGATACGGGCCGCACGGAGGTCGCCCTGCCTGAGCCACATCAGGCCGTGCCGGAAGTCGAGTGAGGCGACCGGGAACGGCGAGACGCCCCGGTAGCCCTGCCGTGCCCTGGCGAACAGGAACTCCGCCTCATCGACTTCCCCGCATTCAGCCTGGAGCACGGCCAGCGCACCCAGCGTTGTGAAGCCTGGCCGGCGTTCCGCGGCGTTCCTGTGCAAGACAAGGGCGTCGGCATAGCAGCCGACCGCCTGGAGGATCGCCGCCCGCTCCGGGTCCAGCGTCGCCCGGTCGCAGCCGCCTCGCCCGGCCGCGTCCAGGTCGGCCATGGCCTCGGGAAAGCGGTGGAATGTGGCTCGCGCCCTCGCCCGGGCCAGCAGGGACGTGCCGTCGTCCGGCGCGTCGCGCGCCAGCCGTTCGGCCAGCTCCGCGGCCCGCTC
>DASXMK010000564.1:0-6586 GCA_036495705.1 Caulobacteraceae bacterium
GCCGCCTTGTTAGCGACCTTGCCGGTGGCCGCACAAGCTGGGCGTCAAGCTTGGCCATGGGTGAATGGCCGATGAACCGTCGGGCCGGACCCCGTTCAGCTTGCGTGCGCGATGGTCAGGATCGCGGCGCCTGGCCGCTCAACAGCTTGGAGAACTGAAACATCATGAACGCCACCAAACTGGCCCTGGCCGCTCTCGGTCTGGCCGCGGCCCTGGCCGGAAACACGGCCGCTTCGGCCGACACCACCTGGCAGGCCCATCACCCCTGGCGCGAGCAGGTCAACCATCGCCTGGTGCGCCAGAACCACCGCATCACCACGGAGCGGCGCGAAGGCGAGATCAGCCGCGCCCAGGCCCACGACCTGCGGGCCGAGGATCGCGGCGTCCGCGGCCAGGAGCGCTATTTCGCCTCGCATCACCACACTCACCTGACCCGGGCCGAGCATCGCCGGCTGAACCATGAGGAGAACGGCGTCAGCCGCCAGATTGGCGGCTGAATCCAGAAGTTGGCGCGGTCGGGCGGCGCCCCGCTGTCCGGCCGGCCAGCCTTAATTCACCGGCAGGGGCGGTATCATCTCGGGTTCGTGAGCACCCGCGTATTTCGACTTATTCCGCTCGTCGCGGCCGCGGCGTTGCTGCTGGCCGCCGGCGAGACCGGGCGCGATGGCTGCACATGGACGCGGCAACCGGACGGCAGCCGCGGCGCGGTGTGCGTCAACAATGGCCGCGCCTATTGCCTGATCTGCCCGACGCCCGGCATCTGCAGCCGCGTCACCTGTCCGGGATAGGGTTTTGGCGCCACAGGCGCCGGCCGCCTTCGCGCTGAAGCTTGCGCTCCCACAATCACGCCATACCTGCTATCGGCATGGCTGCAGCGATTAAGTTGACCAGATCCGCCGCCGCCCGGCTGGGCCCGGCCCGAACGGAGCGTTCGTCGTGAAAGTCATTCTGGCCCAGCCGCGGGGCTTTTGCGCCGGGGTCGTGCGGGCGATTGAGATCGTCGAGCGCGCCTTGGACAAGTACCAGTCGCCGGTCTACGTGCGCCACGAGATCGTCCACAACCGCCACGTGGTCGACAGCCTGAAAGCCAAAGGCGCGATTTTCGTCGAAGAAATCGACCAGGCCCCGGATGGGGCCCGCGTGGTGTTCAGCGCCCACGGCGTCGCCAAATCGGTGATCCAGGCCGCGGCGGCGCGCGGCTTGCCGGTGCTCGACGCCACCTGCCCCTTGGTCACCAAGGTCCACAACCAGGCCAAGCGTTACGTCCGTCAAGGTCGGACCCTGATCCTCGTCGGCCACGACGGCCACCCGGAGGTCGAAGGCACCATCGGTCAGATCGAAGCCGAGGTGCATCTCGTGTCCACGGTCGAGGACGTCGCCGCCCTGGACCTGTCGGCGGACCTGCCGCTGGCCTATGTCACCCAGACGACTCTCAGCGTCGATGACACCAAGGCGGTCATCGCCGCGCTCACGGCGCGGTTCACCGACATCGTCGGCCCCGACACCGCCGACATCTGCTACGCCACCCAGCATCGCCAGTCGGCGGTCCGCGACATGTGCAAAATGGTCGAGGTGATCCTGGTCGTGGGGGCGAAAAACAGCTCCAATTCCAACCGCCTGCGCGAAATCGGCCTGGAGGAGGGCATCCCCAGCTACCTGATCGCCGACGCCTCGGCGCTCGAGCCGTCCTGGGTGGCCGGCAAGAGCGTGATCGGCCTCACCGCCGGGGCTTCGGCCCCGGAGAGTCTGATCGTCGAGGTCATTGAGGCCCTGCGCGGGATCGGTCCGGTGGAGGTGACGCCCATGGACTGGGTGGAAGAACACATACAATTTCGGCTTCCGGCCGAACTCAGAGTATGACCCGCGCGCTTAAGGTAAGAAGCGACGGCGACCAAAGGATGAATTGAAGTGGCGATTCCTCTCAAGGCGGTGACGCGCATCGGCGCTTATATCGCCAGGCAGCATTTCAGCGGCGTCAAGCGCTATCCCCTGGTGCTGATGCTCGAGCCTCTGTTCCGCTGCAACCTGGCCTGCGCCGGCTGCGGCAAGATCGACTATCCGGACGAGATCCTCAATCAGCGCCTGTCGTACGATCAGTGCATGCAGGCGATCGACGAGTGCGGCGCGCCGGTGGTGTCCGTCGCCGGCGGCGAGCCCCTATTGCACCGCGACCTGCCGCGTATCGTCAAGGGCTTCCTGGCCCGCAAGAAGTTCGTCATCCTGTGCACCAACGCCTTGCTTCTCAAGAAGAAAATTGACCAGTACCAGCCGGACCCGATGTTCACCTGGTCGGTCCACCTGGATGGCGACAAGGCCATGCACGACAAGTCGGTGTGCCTGGACGGCGTCTTCGAGACGGCGGTGGAGGCGATCACCCTGGCCAAGTCGCACGGCTTCCAGGTGAGCATCAACTGCACCTTGTTCCAGGGCGCCGACGCGGGCCGCGTGGCTGATTTCCTGGACGAGATGAAGAAGGTCGGCGTCGACGGCGTCACCATCTCGCCCGGCTACGCCTACGAGCGCGCCCCCGATCAGGACCATTTCCTCAACCGCACGCGCACCAAGCAGCTGTTCCGCGACATCCTGGCCCGCGGCCGCGGCGGCAAGGCCTGGAGCTTCACCCAGTCGACCATGTTCCTCGACTTCCTGGCCGGCAACCGCGCCTTGCGCTGCACGCCATGGGGCAATCCCACCCGCACCGTCTTCGGCTGGCAGCGCCCGTGCTACCTGCTGGGCGAAGGCTACGCCAAGACCTTCAAGGAACTCATGGAGGAGACCGACTGGGATGCCTATGGCGTCGGGTCTTACGAGAAATGCCGCGACTGCATGGTCCACTCAGGGTTCGAGGCCACCGCCGTCACTGAGATCATGAACCACCCGCTGCAGGCCCTGGCCATGAGCGTCAAAGGCGTGCGCACCAACGGTCCGATGGCCAAGGACATTTCCACCGAAAATGAGCGGCCGGCCAAGTTCGTGTTCTCCGGCCACGTCCAGGCCAAACTGGCCGAAATCAAGGCCGCCAACCCCCGGGCCGGCAAGATGGTGGAACCCGTCGACTAGGCTTGGCGGCGCGCGAGGGGGAGGGGCTGTGACCACCCGGTTCGACGCGGTGATCATCGGCGGCGGCCACAATGGCCTCGTCTGCGCCTTCTATCTGGCCAGGGCCGGCCTGAAAGTGAAGGTGCTGGAGCGCCGGACCGTGGTCGGCGGGGCGGCGGTGACCGAGGAATTCCATCCCGGATTCCGCAATTCCGTCGCCAGCTACACCGTCAGTCTGCTCAACCCGAAGGTCATCGCCGACATGGGCCTGGCCGACCGGGGCCTGAGGATCGTCGAGCGCCCGATCGCCAATTTCCTGCCGATGCCCGATGGCGGCTATCTGAAGCTCGGCGGCGGGCTGGAGCGCACCCAGGCAGAATTTCGCAAATTCTCGGACCACGACGCCGAGGTCCTGCCGCAATATTACGCCGCGCTGGAGGGGGTGGCCGACGTGCTGCGCGATTTGGCCCTGCGCACCCCGCCCAATGCCGGTGGCGGGCTGAAGTCCCTGCTCGCCGCCGCCACCCAGGGCTGGCCGATCGTCCACGCTCCGCTGGAGCGGCAGCGCGACATCCTCGATCTGTTCGCCAAGAGCGCCCGCACCTTCCTCGACACCTGGTTCGAGAGTGACGCCGTCAAGGCTGGGTTCGGCTTCGATTCCGTGGTCGGAAACTACGCCAGCCCCGATACGCCGGGTTCGGCCTATGTCCTGCTCCACCACGTTTTCGGTGAGGTCAACGGCAAGAAGGGGGCCTGGGGCCACGCCATCGGCGGCATGGGCGCCATCACCGGGGCCATGCGCGCGGCCTGCGAAGACGCCGGCGTTTCCATCGATCTCGAGGCCCCGGTGGCCCAAGTCATCGTCGATGGGGGCACGGCGGTCGGCGCGCGCCTCGAGTCAGGCGCTGAGGTCATGGCCCGGGCGGTGGTCGCCAATGTCGGGCCGCGCATTCTCTACGACCGGTTGATCGACGCGGCCGAACTGGCCCCGGATTTCCGCCGCCGCGTGTCTGGCTTCAAAGTCGGCTCAGGCACCTTCCGCATGAACGTGGCGCTGGCGGGCCTCCCCGACTTCGCCTGCCTGCCGGGCGAGGGCGAACACCACCGCAGCGGCATCATCATCGCCCCGTCCCTCGATTACATGGACCGGGCGTTCCTCGACGCCCGCCTGCACGGCTGGTCGCGCGCGCCGATCGTCGAGATGCTGATCCCGAGCACGGTGGACGACAGCCTCGCCCCGCCCGGCGCGCACGTCGCCAGCCTGTTCTGCCAGCAGTTCGCCCCGGTCCTGCCCGATGGGCGCAGCTGGGATGAGACCCGCGAGGCCGCGGCCGATCTCATTATCGACACGGTCGAGGCCTGGGCCCCGGGGTTCAAGAACCAGGTGCTCGGCCGGATGATCCTCTCGCCGCTCGATCTGGAGCGCACCTTTGGCCTGGCGGGCGGCGATATCATGCACGGGGCCATGACCCTGGATCAGCTGTGGGCGGCGCGGCCGTTCCTCGGCCAGGGCGACTATCGCGGCGCGCTCAAGGGCCTCTACCTGTGCGGAGCCGGGACCCATCCGGGCGGGGGCGTCACCGGCGCGCCGGGACACAACGCCGCGCGCGAGATCCTCAGCGATTTTGGTTTGGCTAGGCGAGGACCGCGCTAGAGGGCCCTGTCTTAGGCTGCCAGCGCCTGCGGCTCCGGTCCGCGCCAGTCGAGGGCTTCGGCGCACAGGTCCAAGGCCCGGAAGGCGGTGGCCGCGTGGATGGCGTTGCGTACCAGCGAGGGGAACTGATGTGGCCGCGAGAGCAGCGCCTTGAGCACGGCCGCCACGTCCGGTTTGCCGGTGATTGAAAAGCCCGCCTGCGCGGCTCCGCAGATGGCGTGGTCGGCCCGGTCGGATACCGAGCGCAAGACCGCGAACGGGACGGAAAGGCGCGCCGCCGCTTCGGCCACCAGATGCGATTCCATGTCCACGGCCCCGGCCCCGGAGCGTGAGCGCAGCGCCGCCTTGGCCTTGCGCGAGCCGGCGATCGCATTGCCGGCGGCGATGCCGGTGCGGCGCGCGCCGGGGACGGCGGCCGCTAGTTCCAAGGTCCAGGTAGGATCGGCAATATAGCAGCTGTTGTCGGTGGTGACGGTCTCGCCCAGGATCATATCCCCGACCTGGAACGTCGGATCGAGGGCGCCACAGAGGCCAAAGCTCAGCAGGGCCGCGGGCCGTTCGGCCAAGGCCAAGCCGCGCCCTCCGACCAGCACCCGCGCGCCGCCGCGCACGATGCGCGCCTCGCGATGGAGGCCGACAACGACCAGCAGGGCGCTATCGTCGCTCCCCGCGACGCGCGGAACTTTTGCGCCCCGCGCGCCGTTATCCGTTCGCATGCAATGTGTGCGCCATTAGGTTCCCGACAGGCCGGCGATTATCGGGGATCGGCGCGTTTCGCAAGCTGAAAGCGCCCCGGGCTCACATCCCAAAGACAGGCCGCAGGCTGTTGGCCCGCCTCAGATTGCGATAGCGCGCCAGGGCCCACAGCGGGAAGATTTTGCCGTAGCCGTGGTAGCGCAAATAGAACACCCGCGGGAATCCACCGCCGGTGTAGGCGTCCTCCGGCCACAGCCCGCCCTCGTCCTGATGCGCCGCCAGCCAGGCGATACCGCGCGCCGTGGCTGGATGATCGATGCGACCGGCCGCCATCAGCCCAAGCAGAGCCCAGGCGGTTTGCGAGGCGGCTGACGGGGCTGGCTCATAGCCCTGGTAATCCAGTTTGTAGCTCTCGCACCCTTCGCCCCAGCCGCCGTCGCTGTTCTGGATGGCGACCAGCCAGTCGGCGCCCTTGGCCATCATCGGCGACGAAGCCGCCAAGCCTGCGGCGTTGAGCGCGCACAGGGCCGACCAGGTCCCATAGACATAATTCACCCCCCAACGACCAAACCAACTGCCGTCGGCCATCTGCTCGCGCTCCAGCCAGGCGAGCGCCGCCCGCATCCGCGGGCTGTCCGCTGGCTGGCCGAGCTGGGCCAGCATGCTGACGCAGCGCGCCGTCAGGTCGGCCGTGGGCGGATCGAGCAGGGCGCCGTGGTCGGCGAACGGGATGTTGTTCAGATAGTGATAGCGGTTGTCGGCGTCGAAAGCCGCCCAGCCGCCGTCGTGGCACTGCAGCCCCTCGATCCACTCTTGCCCGCGCGCCATGGCCGCCTCGAAGTCGGCGCCATCACGAGCCTTGACCCGATCCATGGCCATCACCACCACCGCCGTGTCGTCCAGGTCCGGGTAGTGGTCGTTGCGGTATTGGAAAGCCCATCCGCCTGGACGCACCTTGGGCCGCTGCACGGCCCAGTCGCCAGCCACATCCAGCACCTGCAACGGCTTGAGCCACTCAAGACCATGCACGGCGGCGTTTTCGCTCGCCTCGCCGCCGGCTTCGAGCAGGGCGTGCGTGGCCAGGGCCGTATCCCACACCGGCGACAGGCACGGCTGGCAGTAGGCCTCGTCCTCGCCCACGATCAACAGCTTCTCGATCGAAGCGCGCGCGGTGGCCCGGTTGGCGTCGTCCGGCCT
>DASXMK010000565.1:0-7374 GCA_036495705.1 Caulobacteraceae bacterium
CGCTTCGAAGCGACGCTCCAGGTTCCAGGAAATGAAGCTAGCCGCCACCGCGTTGGCCACTCTTGCCGCTGCCCCGGGATCAGGGCTGTCGAAGCTGATCCTCACCAGCCGAGATAGACGCACAGGTTGGATCGTCAGTCCGCCCATCACCATACCGGCCGCGATCGCCGTGCGGACGGCATGTCCCGAGGGCGTCGTCGCCGGCGGCTTGCTGGGCAGAATTCGCGACCAGAAGGGCTTGGTTTCGGGTGGGTTCAGCAAAGCGTCGTCGTCGGCGAGTTTGTCGGCCACCCGCTCGGCGAGGGCGCGACTCTTCAAGAGTTCATACTGGGTGAGATAGTATTTTTCGGGATCGTCGTAGCTATAGTTTTGTTGGGTCGCGACCGCCTGCACCTTGGCCGGCTCAGTGTCGATCTGGATCGTCGTGGTCGCCCGGTAGATGGGCGTGGTCATCATGGTCGCGATCACCCCGGCGGCCACGCCCAACGACGCGATCGCGGTGATCGGCCAGCGCCATTTCATCACGATGTTCCAGAGCTGAAGCAGCCGCGCCGACATCGCCGGCTCGCGAGGATCTGACGCGTCAATCTCAAGAGGCGTGGTCGCGACGGATCGCGGCGCGGCCAGCGCTGGCGGGCGTCTCGCGAGGCTCAGGGCGGGCGGCCCCGCGTTTTCCTCGGCGCCCGGACCGTGCTGTGGCTCAAGACTCATCAGTTCTCCCTCAGTCCCACCGCGCCGCCACGCCGCCCTAAGGATGCAGGAACAGCAACAGCGGAGTCGCGGCGATAATGTCGTGAAACGCCTTTCGGCTATTCGACGAAGGCACCACGATCACGTCGCCGGCATACACCTGGGGATCATCCACCGCGCCCGTGCGAACGGCGCCAAGATTGACGACGCCGGCCACCCGCTGCTGGTTCACCATCCGAAAGATTACGACGTTGCGCAATCTGGCGTCCGGATCGACGCCCTGGGCCGTGGCGATGGCGCGCAGCAGCGTCATATGTCCCTGGAGCGGGAACACGCCCGCCACCTTTACCGCGCCCTCCACCGTAAACTTCCGGCTGGCCGAGTCCTTGACATAGACGGTGACCTGCGGCGAGCGCAGATAACTCTTGTCCAGGCGGGCGGCGATCTCATCTTCCAGTTGCTTGGCGGTCTTTCCGGACGCGGTCACCTCGCCGATCATCGGGAACTCAAAGTGGCCGGTGGAATCCACCTGCACGGTCTTGGTCAGCATATCGACCTGGAACACCGACACGTCCAGGGTGTCGAACGGGCCGATGAGATAGTCTTCGTCCTGGTCCACCACCGTTGGGACGGAGTCGGGCTTGGGCAGCTGTGACGCCGGAATGGACGCTGGCCCGCCGGCTCTCACGGCGCCAGCCAACAAAGCCGCCCCCGCCATCGCCGCCAAGCTTGCTGTCAGTCCCCGCATCTACACCCCATCCGATCTCACGCCGCGGCGCCATCGCATCGACCGGCTTCCCAGCTCGCTCTAGGGCCGTGGCGGGTGGCCCGATCACTAGCGCATTTCGACTATCAGAACCAAGGCGCATTCTGACGCGCCCCTGGCGGCGCCTAGCTGGCGCCGGGCCCTCCGCCGTTCTCGCCCCTGCAGGGGACGATCAAACCGCAGGCGAAAGCGAACAGTGTGATGAGCGCCGGGGTGCGCAGCGGGTAGTCCACCAATGAATGGACCAAGAGCATACCAACTACGAATGATCCGGCCAGCGCCAGGGCTGCCCCTCGGTCTCCCCTCCGCCCCTGAAGGCGGCTCCATGTGGCGGTCACCCACCAGACTAGAAAGGCGACGATCAGGGTCACGCCCGCCACGCCAGCCTCCAGCCACACCTCGATGAAGTCGTCGTGGGCATGATTGACGAACGCCGGCCCCATGGACGAAACCGGCTCGTACATCTGGTACACGGCGGCGAACGATCCCGCACCCGAGCCAAACGGCGCAAAATCCAACCCCACCTTGGCCACCTGGGGGTTGAGTTCGAACCGCAGCTCGGGGCCGGTCCTTGCCTGCACCCTGTGCTCAAGGCGCGGATTGACGGCCAGGACGATCAGGCCGATCGCACACAACGCGAGGCCGGCCGGCGCGGCCAAGGCGGCGAAGCGCCACCGAGGCGCGGACGAGCGGGCGCGAGCCCGCAGGATAACCATCACGCTCGCCGCGGCTCCGATGAGGACCAGCAACAGTCCGGCCCGCGAGCCCGTGCTTGCCGCCCCCACAGCGTCAATGGCCCCGACAGCCAGTCCCGCCGCGATCCAGAGCAGAGAAAACGCGGGAGCTTGTCTGGCCCAGCGCGTGGCGAGATAGGCGGCCAGTGGCAGAGTTGTCGCCAGGAAGCCGCTGAAATGGTTGCGGTTGGCAAAGAACCCCACGGCCGAATTGGCATTGGTGACAGCGTAGATGCGCAAAGGGCTGTGCTCGCCGCCCGCCAGTTGCAGCATCCCCAGTCCTACCGACGCGAGCGCCACCACCAAAACCCCCGCGGCCACCAGTCGCCGATCGCGATCGCCAAGCGTCAGGGTCGCGACCAACATCGCCGCGGGCGGCGTAAGGCCTAGCAGCGCATCCCAGGTGGCGGCCGGCGTCAGGCTGATCGGTAGCCAGGGGAGCGGGATTTCCGCCGCGCGGTAGGCATCGACCACCGTCCTGTGGCCGGGCAGTTCACTCCACAGACCGGGCGGCAACGGAATGCACTGGGCGGCGATCAGCGCCGCCGCGGCAGCCAATAGCCACAGAGGCCACGCCGCGGCGTGCGAGGCCCGGCCTTGGGCCATGCGCCAGAGCCCGACCGCCAGTACCGGGACGGCGCAGATTCTGACGATTCCTGCCGAAATCGGGCTCGATGACGACCCGCCGCACGTCAGGGCGACGATGAGCAGGGCCAGGACCGCGGCGGGGTACCAGTCGCGACCGCTGGCCACAGCCTCAGACTTGTATCGAGTCAAAACGACGCTTTCGCTCCGCGACGCCCACATTCAGCGTGCTGCCGCCTGGCCTCGGCGGAAAGGTCGCCAGCACCGCAAAACCAGCGGCCTCCTCGCACCCGACCACGTCTCGCTCGCCCGCCTTGACCCAAACGTGGGCTGTCAAGCCCTCGGTCTTCTCATGCGCCGCCCCGAAATAGAGTGTGGAGTCCACGCCGCGGCGACGCAGCATGATCTGGGCCGCCAAGCCCTGTTGGAAGCACACCGCCCGCCAGGGCGCCCGCCGCCCGCAGGCGCGTACAGCCCAGGCCACCCTGGCGGACACGCCGGGATCAAGCTTCGCCCGCGGCCGGCCAAGACGCATCGACGCCAGGCGCCCAATAGGGGTGAACGGCAACACGCGGATCGCCGCCGAACTCAACGCCAACAAAGTGAAGGCCTCGACCAACAGGGCCGCCTCCGCCGCGCTCAATTGGCGCAGCCGGCGGAAAAGGCCAGGCTGGGAAGTCCGGCGGGGTTCAACGGCGACACCCACTATCTGTCCCCGAGCCAGATGCTTAGGCGTTCCCGATCGTGTGACGCTTGGATCGTGAAGCTCGCGCCTTCCACCGCCTCGTATGGCTCGGCCAGCGGGCGAAACTCGAGGCCGAACGCCCGCGCCCGGACCCCGGGGGCCGGTTGATAGATCTCGTCGTCGTCCAGGTCGAAATGAAGCCATTGGACGACGCCGTTGGCCTGGCCGCCCGAGCCGACGACCGTCCTCTCGGTCCTGGCGGCCGGAAACGGTCCGCCGGTGCGGAAATCGAATTCGAACAGAACGGCCGCGCTGCTCCTGATCGCCAATTCAGGCGCCGTGGTCTTGACCGTGTAGACCGGTTGAGCCAGCGCGTTGAAGGGCGACAGGTCGAAACCCGCCACCTGGCCCAGACGGTGGCTACCGAGATCACTGTCTTCCGCCAAGGCGGCCATGATGGCGCCGCGGGCCGGTATGACCTGGCCGCCCGGCTTGACCAGCCTGCGCATGGCGTCCTCAATGACTGGCAGCGCTCCCGCGCCTACCAGATTGTTGGCGAGATTGTCCCAGACCAGCACGTCCGCCCGGCCGACCATATCGACTCCGACCTCGAGGTCTGAGGACGCCTTGGCCAAAACCGTGATCTTCTTCTCCTGACCGTTGCGCGCGACCACCGACCGCGCCCCGCGCGCCACTGCGGGCTGCCGCTCGCAGCTGATTACCTCGTCGGCTCCCGCCCGGGCGGCCATCATGGCGAACAACCCCGTGCCGGCGCCGATCTCCAGCACCCGTCCGCCGCCCGCCAGCGCCCGCCTGAACGCCCTATCGTAGGCGTCGTGACGAGGTTCGTCGCGCATGTTGGAGAAATACCAGCGGCCGACATCGCTGCTGTACACCGCGGCGCGTATCTCCATGATCTCACTATTGTCCGGCGCCATGGAGAGGGCCTCGTCGCACAACGCCCTGGCGCGTTCCGCGTCCCCCTTCGTCAGCAACAGCGTGCGCGCCACATTGGCCATCGCCATGGGCGAACCGCGCACCCGTTCGACGATCGCCTCGATACCGCTCAAATCACGCCCTCGCGCCGCCCCGATGGACCCGTCGGCTCGTTAAGCCAATACAACCCGCCCGCCAAGACAAGCCCGAGGCGTTGCGCCTCGACCTGGCGGTTTGCCCCCGACGCGTCCGACGCCTGGGGCAGGATGAATTTAGGCGGAAATTGCCTGAAATCTGAATCCTGCGCGTGAATCTAAGGTGTAGAGCCTGATTCAGCCTTTGGATCTGTTCCGTGCAAAGCCATCAGGCTCTAACCTCTCAGCTCGATGTCTCGAGGCGCCTTAAGCGAAACCAGGCCGTGGATCGTCTACCGGGCGACTCGCGTGCTCTATCGGTTCGTGACCGATGAGAACTATCGAAACTCGGCGCTCGTGCGTCTGGCGCCGCCGCGCAACTTGTTCCAGCCTGACAATTACACCGAGCCTGACCGCTACCCGGACCTGTTTCGGCTGGCCGCCCGGGAAATCGGAGACGGGCCCGAGAAGCAAATTCTGTCGTTCGGTTGCTCGACGGGCGAGGAGGTGTTCGCCCTGCGCGGGTGCTTTCCGACCGCTCACATTCACGGGATCGACATCAATCGGCGCAACATCGCGGTGTGCAACCGCAAATTGGCCGAGGACCCCGATCCCGCGATAGACTTCCGGACCGCCGGCTCCGCCGCAGGTGAGGACCCCGACTCTTACGACGCGATCTTTTGCATGGCCATCTTCCGCCATGGCGCACTGGGAGACCGAGTCAGGGACCGTTGCGATGATCTGATCCGTTTCCAGGACTTCGACAACGCGATCGCCGATCTCACCCGCGCCCTGAAGCGCGGAGGCCTGCTCTTCATCGAGAACAGCCATTTCCGCTTTTCCGACACCAGCGCCTTTCCCGATTTCGAGGTCGTCGGCGAGGCCCGGCGAGAACAGAGAGAGACGGACGGTCCAATCTATGATCGCGACAACCGGCTGATCGCTGGCGTCAACGATCGCGATATCGCCTTCCGAAAAGCCAAGCGGCGCGCGCGTTAACGATTGCTCCCCGACGCCCGGTGCAGAAAATGGCCCACAGACAGGGCCCTCAACAACGCATATCGATAGGGATTGACAACCTCCTCGGTCTCCCAGCCGCCGGTCGGCAAATCGTCGACCATGCGGCGAAGACGGGCCAGGTCGATGGTCGCGGCCGCCGGCGGGCAATCCTCCAGACGCGCGATCCAATCCGCCAATTCGGTTCGGCCGGCGGTGACCGCTTCGTGCCAATCGGCCGCCTGATAGCCTCGCCTCCACTCGTCGAGGACGGCCGCGGGCACTCGGTCGGCCAGAGCGCGGCGCGCCAGCGAACGCGGACGCCCGCCGGCGATAAACTGCTCGGTCGGAATGTTCAGGCAGAACTCGACCAGACGGCGATCCACCGTCGGGTCGCGATGGTCGATCCCCCAGCCGCCAAGATAGCCTTTGTAGTAGTTGCCGGAGTCGACACGACCGAAAATCGTCATCCGCTCGGCATAGGTGTCAGCCGTCGGGCGGAAGTACGGATCGATGCCCCGGGCCCTGATTCGTCGGGCGTAGTCGATGTCGCTGAACCGGGCCGGGTTGATGGCCGTATCGCGACCGAGATCCATCACGTGTGCGCCGCGCCAGTGCTGGAGCCAATTCCAAATGCGCCCGGGAATCCACGGGCCGAGACTATGGTACAGGACACCACGCCAGCCCCTCGCGCCGGCGCGCATCACGGCCCGGGACAGGCGTAGCCAGGAGCCGAGCTGTCCTCGGGCGAGAAGCTCCGGCAAGGCATCCATGCCGTCATAGGTCAGGGTCAAGTTGCCGCCCTGGCCGATGAGAAGGATCGAGATGCCGCGCTCACGCGCCTGACGATTGATCTCGATCGTCCAATCGCGGTTGCAAATGTTCAACAGCGGCCGATCGAACAGGTAGTGATCGCCGTCCAGCGCCTCGGTCGGCGACCGACCCGTGGAATGCGCAAGCACGTGGTCGATGTTGGTGTGGAGCGCGGCGGTGGCCGCCGCCATCGAGCCCTCGTCCCACAGGGCCTTCCATGGAATCTCGTACCCTTTCCGCGGCACCGCGGTGAATGCTGTCACCCGGCCACCCGACGGGGCCATCAATCTTGCGGCCGTGGTCACGACCGCAGAACTATCCAGACCTGCGCTCAAATGAGCGCCGACTTCGTTCCCAGCGCCGCGAAGCTGAGCGCCCACCGCGCGGTCAAGCTGCTCGCGCATAGCTTCAACGTAGTCCTCGCCGCGGCCGAACCTGATCGGGCGTCGCGCCGGCGGCCAATGCCGTTCGCTTCGCAAGCTGCCATTGGTCAGGCTTACGAAACAGCCTGGCTCGACCCGTTCGACGCCGGCGAAAAAGGTTCTCGAGCCATGCTCATGCATGAGGACCAGGAAGTCGCGCGCTTGAATCTCGTCCGGCGCCCGCGGAACCTCGTCGAGGGCGTGCAGGCCCTTGGGCATGGAGGCGAAGGCCAGGAAGCCACCGCCGCGGTGATAGTGCAGCGGCCTCTGGCCCGCCGGATCGCGCGCGAGCATTAGCGCCCGGCGATCGGCGTCCCAGAGGGCGAAGGCGTAGCAGCCGACCAGCCGATCGAAACAACCTTCCGCCCACCGCTCCCACGCCGCAAGCAAGACCGCCGCGTCGCACATTTCACGCGCTCGGCCAGGCGCGATGTCGAGCGCCGATTCGAGGTCCTCGCGGTTGTCCAGGCGCAGGTCCGCCGCGAGCACGAACCGCCCGCCTCCTCCGATCAACGGCTGGCGATCGTGACTGTCCTCAGGGAGCAGGCGAAACAGGCGCCGGCCGAGGGAAATCTCGCCATCGTCCCACTGGTCGCAGGCGTGCGGTCCATAG
>DASXMK010000566.1:0-8145 GCA_036495705.1 Caulobacteraceae bacterium
GCCCCCAGGTCTTGTCGCTCAGGTGGCCGATGATCGGCTGGACCAGGAAACCGGTGAGGGGCGCAGCCATCCACAGCAGCGGCAGGCTGTCGACGTCGGCGCCCAGGTTCTGGAAGATGCGGCTGGTGTTCGCGTTCTGCAGGGCGAAACCCATCTGGATGCCCATGAAGCCGAACGACATGTTGAGGATCTGGCCCCGGGTCAGCCTTGGCTTCACCGCCCCTTCTCCCTGCACGGTCCGACCCCACCGAGTATCTCGACGGCCCACGGCTCAAGGTTCAGCCGTTCCCGGGCGAGGACTGCGCCATTCCTGGCCAACACACGCCAGCTGGCGTCGTCGGCGCCGATCGTCGCCAGATCCAAGGTTGTCGGTCCCGGCGACAGGTTGGCGATCATCAGGCTGCGCCGCGCCCCGGACTTGCGCAGCAGGCAGACGAGATGATCCGAATTCGGACAGACTTCGGTCTGGTCGCCGCCCAACCACTCCGGCCGCGCGCGCAAGGCGATGAGCCGGCGGTACCAATTGAGCAACGAGCCGGCGACCTTGTCTTCCTCCTCGACCGAAACCCCGTCGTGCGAGCGGTTGAAGCGGTCCTTCCACCACGGCCAGTCGCCGGCGTACCAGATCGCCTGGCCCGGGCCCCGTTCGTCGGCCGCCCAGCGGAAGGCTTCACGTTGGGGAATGTCGTTGGCGTCCGAATTCCAGGCGGCGGACTTGCGCCCGCGCATGCCGAGTTCCTGACCGTAGTAGATGAGCGGCGTCCCATTCAGGAAAAGGTCGAAGGCGGCTGCGAGGCGGAGCTTGGCCGGATCGCCGCCGGCCAGCGAGGCGAAGCGGTCGGTGTCGTGGTTCTCGATGAAGATGAGTTGACGCTTGCCAGGGGGCGTGGCCGCCGCTGTCCGAGCGATGGCCTTGTCGATCGCCGCCTTGTCGAAAGAGACGATCGCGGTGCGCAATGGGAAGGCGAAGACGGCGTCGACGCCCCCGCGGGTGAGCCAGGCCCCGCCGTATCCCCAGTCGGCCTGCTCGGCGACCAACTCCAGCCCTGGGTGCGCCGCCTTGAGGCGGGCGAAGATCGGCCGCCAGAAGCGCGCGAAGAGATCGGTCTGGCGGCCCTTGTTGTCGAGGTCGTCCATCATGTGGTCGAGGCGGAAACCGTCGACCCCGAGGTCGGACCAATCCATCAGATAGCGGGTAAAGAAGTCGCGTACGCCGGGCGCCAGCAGATTGACGGTGGCGACCTCGTAGGCGGCGCCGTCCCATGAGTTCAGCCGCATCAGACCCGGAAAGGGTTCCGGCGCGGCGGAGGTTGATTGCTTGAGGATCCAGCCCGGGTGTTGCGCAAACCACGGATGGCCCTGCGCGACGTACTGGAACTCCTCATCGAGAATCAGCCTGAGGCCGGCGGCGTGGAGGGCGCGGACGAGGTGGCGGAAGCTCGTCATGTCGCCGTAAGCCCGATCGACGCCCGAAAACCGGGTGGCGAAATAGCTGTGGTAGAACGGCGAGGGCTGGATCGGCGTCAGCAGGACGGTCGTGACGCCCAGCGACTTGAGATAGGGAATGCTCTGGCGCAGGCCATCGAGATCGCCGCTGCGGTCGCCGTTGGAATCGCGAAAGCTGCGCACGAAGATCTGGTAGACGATCTGCGGCGGCCGGTTCGACTGGGCCGGCGCGGGCGATGCGGCCAGCAGCGCCACGGCCGTCACCATGGCTGCCAGGGCCTTCATTCGACCTTAAGGACCACTGGCCCTGGCTGGTCGGGCAGATCCATCGTCAAAGTCTGGGCGCCGGCGGCATAGGCCGAAGCGACTGCCTTGCCGGCCAGGCTGGCCCTGGCCTCGGCCCGAGTCCAGCCGTGGACGACCACCGTCAAGCGCTGCCACCATGGCGGGTAAGGGCCCTCACGCCGATCGAAGGTCACGGTCAGGCGGCCATTCAGCACCGCGCAAGCCAGTGATTGACGGAGCACCGCGCCCTGCTCCCGGCGGCGGCTGTGGCCGTCGTCCCAATAAAGGACGCCGTGGCAATCCGGTCCGGGGTAGACGTCGATCTCGAGCGGACCTTGCGGCGTCTGCGCGGTGCTCTGGACGAGCGGCTGGCGCGGCAGGATCGCGCCCGGACGGACGTACACCGGCAGGCGGTCCAAGGTCGGAGTCTCACGCAGCCGGGTGATCCCTGGCGGGGAGTCCGCCGCCGCGACCGGCAGCCCCGTCCAATAGTCGAACCAGCCGCGTCCCGGCAGGACGATGTCGTAGTCATCGCGGGTGTCGGGCTGCGGCTGCGGCGCGACGACGAGGTCGGGGCCGAACATGAACTCCAGCCCGGTGTCGCGGAGATGGCCGGCGGCGGTCGGAAACTCCAGGAACAACGGCCGCATGATCGGCAGGCCGGTGCGCGCGGTCTCGTCGGCGAGGGCGTAGAAATAGGGCAGCAGCTGGTATCGGGCCTCGATGAAGCGCCGGCGGATGTCGGTCTGGGCCTCCCCGTCGACCCACGGTTCATGCCGCGCGGTCCCCTTGCCGGAATGGTCGCGGAACAGTGGCGTGAAGGCGGCGACCTCGATCCATCGGGTCAACAACTCAGGGCTTGGGGAGCCGGCGAAGCCGCCGACATCGGCCCCCGACCAGGCAAAGCCGCTGAGACCGAGGTTCTCCAACTGGCCGACGCTGATCCGCAGGTGGTTCCAGGTGGCGTCGTTGTCGCCGGTCCAGGTCCAGGCGTAGCGCTGGCCGCCGGCGAAGCTCGCCCGGGTGAGCACGAACGGCCGCTCATCGGGATCGAGGCGAAGCAGCCCCTCGTAGGTCGCCCGGGAGTTCTCCATGCCATAGATGTTGTGGACCTCGGCATGGCTGGCCGTGCGGGTGACAAAGCCCGGCTCGTCGATGCGATGGACGATATCGAGAGGCATGGAATGGCCGGGACCGTCGAACACCGCCGGCTCGTTCATGTCGTTCCAGAAGCCGGCAATCCCGTCGTCGTGAAAGGTCTTGTAGAGCCCGCCCCACCAGAGGCGCGTCGCCGCGCGCGTGAAATCCGGGAACACCGAGCGCCCCGGCCAGACGATCCCGACATAGGGCTTGCCGTCGGGCGTCTTGACGAAGTCATCACCGGCCTCGCCGGTGTCATAGGGGGCGTAGCCCTGGCCGGGCAGGTCGGCGATGTGCAGGTCGGTGATCAGCACGAGGCGGAGACCCTCGGCCTTCAGGTCGGTCGCCAGCCGGGCCAGATCGGGGAAGGCCTCGGTGTTAACGGTGAACGGCCGGTTGCGGTCCTGGTAGTCGATGTCGAGATAGATGGCGTCGGCCGGGATTCGCTCGCGGCGCAGGCGGTGGGCGATCCCGCGCACCTCCGTATCGTTCATGTAGCTGTAGCGTGATTGCTGGAAGCCAAGCGCCCAGCGCGGCGGCATCGGCGAGGGTCCGGTGAGCCAGGCCCAGGCCTCGACCACCTGCTTCGGCGCAGGGCCGGCGATCACATAATAGTCGAGCGGACCGGCCTCGGCCCCGAACGACAGGATCCGGGGATCGGTGCGGCCGAAGTCGAACCAGCTGCGCCAGGTGTTGTCGAGGAACAGGCCAAAAGCCCGGCCGGAATCGTCGACGCCGATGAAGAACGGAACGCTCTTGTAGAGTGGGTCGGTCGACTCCTGCCAGCCGAAGGCGTCCGTGTTCCACATCGAAAACGCCTGGCCGCGGCGGTCCAGCGGTCCGGTCTTGTCGCCGAGGCCAAAGATGTGCTCGCCGGCCGCGAGCGTCTGGCGCACTGCGAAGCCATGGGGGTCCAGCGTCAGGGGCCGGTCGGGCGCGTCGGCGAGGATGGTGCGGCCGACCGGGTCGGTGATCCTCAGGCGGCCATCGGTCAGCGCCACGCGCACGGTGACTGCGGCGGTGCTGAATCCGGCCACGCCCGGTTCGGCGAACCGGCGCACCGATGCGCGGCTGTGGCGCGAAGTCGGGAGCACCGCCCAGGAGGCGTCTTCGGGCAGACGACCCTCCGGGCCGACCCGGATACGGACGATGTCGTCGCGCAGGGCGACGATCCGCTCGAGCACGGCCCCATTGCGAATGTCGATGCCGTCCGCGCGCGGGGACACCGTGACGGCGGCCTTGGCGCCGGCGCCGGCGGCGATCAGAAGGATGAAAGCCAGGACGCCAGGGCGCGACACGCTCGCCTCCAAAGAATTAGGCCCCGGCGCCCAGATACGCGGACACCGGGGCCTGGTCACGCCTTCCGGGCACGCCGGAAGAAAGCCTCGACCGACCTACGCACGCGACGACCAAGGAAAGCGGGCGCTTAGTACCTGTAGCTCGCGCCGAACAACAGGTTGGTGCCGAACAGCTTGTAGTATTCCGGCTGCCTCGGATCACCGTTCACGAAACTGTTCATCGGCGTGTCGGTGACGTTCTCGGCCGAGATGCTGAACGCCAGCCCCTTGAACCGACCCTCGCGGAACTGGTAGCCGGCCTGGATGTCGATGGTGTTCTCTCTCGCGCCCTCGATCGCCTGCAGCGAGCCGTTGAAATTCGGCACCTCCTGCACATAGGAACTGCGGAACCGGTCGTTGAAGCGCAGGGACCAGCCGTTCTTCTCATAATAGAGCGATACGTTGAAGATGTACCTGGACAGTTCGGGGATCTTGCCGGTCGGTGACGTGCCGGGGTCGGGGATATGCACGTTGCTGTCGACATAGGTTCCCGTCGCCGAGATACCGAATCCGTCAAGCCCGCTCCACAGGTGCTTCAGCGAGACGTTGGCGGCAAGGGTGACCCCCAGAAGACGCCCGCCGTTGCCATTGATGAATTGCGTCACAGGCCCATAGAAGGTGGCCGGAGTTGGCGGCGGGAAGGACCCCGCTTGGTAGATCGCCTGGAAGTTACCGATCGTCGCGGCGTCGTAGATGAAGCTCTCAAGATTCTTGTAGAAACCCTCGACCGAAAGGCCTTCGCCGGGTGCAAAGTAGTATTCGTAGGCGAGGTTGACGTCGTCAGACAGCCACGGCTTCAGGTTCGGATTGGCGAGCGTGCCGCTCCAGGGACTGCTGCAGCCGCTATTCTGGCCGGGCACAAATTTGCAGCCAGCTTCGGCGACGTTGTAGCCGAAAGTCGTGTTTCCACCCATCTGGTCGAAGCGCGGGCGCGCCATCGAACGATCGACACCGAGGCGGATGTACTGGGTGTCGGCGACCTGCCAGTTGAGGTTCAGGCTGGGGAGAATCTCCCAGTACCTTTGGGTCACGCTAAAAGGCTCGAAAGTCTGGTCCGGATAGTTGCCGCTCGCGGCGTAGTTGGTCACGGTTTGCTCAGTGTGCACGCCCTGCACGCCGATATTGCCTTTAAGGGGGCGGCCCATCAGATTGGTGTCGATCCTGGCCTCGATGTAGGGCGTGAAGACCTTTTCGCCCACCCACCATTCGGCCTGGAATTCCGATGGAACATTCTGGAAATAGGCGTAGTCGCCGCTGGCGATGGCCTTGACCGGATCGATGCTGATCGTGTCCGGCAGGCCAAACGCGCTCATGTTGGTCGGCGCTTCCAAAAAGGACGCCGGGATCGGCTGGGATTCATTCTCGCTGACCAGGGCCTCGACGCCTTCGTTGTCGAGATAGTCCTTGTGCCGCACGTTATAGCTGATCCCAACTTCGACGTTGGAAAGGAAGAAGCCCGAGAATTCGTGATTCAGTCGCAGGTCGGCCTGCTGAATGACGTCGTCGGAATGGATCGCCTGGAAATAGGCGGAGCCGCCGGCGTCGACGATTGGGCCGCTGCCAATCGGGTAATCGGTGACACCCGCCGAGGCCGGTGGATACCATTGCTCCCAGTTCAGATTTTCGCCGAGCGCGATATTGGAGAGGTTGGTGAGGTTCTCGCTCCAGTTTGAGATGCCGATCATCCCCTCGGCGCCGGCCCCCGCGGTCAGGGTCGCCGTCGAGGTGTTCTGCATGCCATTGACGCCGAAACCGCTGTAGAGCTCGATCCGCTGGTTGGTCCGGTTGGCATCCGAGTAGCCGTAGTCGGCCGTCAGGCGCCAGCCAGGGGCGAGGTCGTACTTGGCGGTGAAATCGACCGATCTCAGCTTGGCCTTGTCGTCATAGTCGTAGTTCAGGATCTGCGGCTCGACGATCCAGCTGCTGACGCCCGGGCTCGGCGTTCCGACCTCGGTGGCGTTGCCGCAGCAGGCGGTTTGGATCTCGTCGCCGCGGATGATGGCGTGGTCGTCATAGTCCGACAGGAAGCCGTCAACCGTGAACTCCAGCTTGTCGGTCGGCTTCCACTGCAAGGTGGCGACGAAGCCGTCGCGGGTCAGGGCGTCGCTGCGCACCTGATCCTGCAGTCCGGTGACGACATAGTCCGGCTGATTGAAGCCATAAGGATGCTGAGCGTAGATCTGGTTGGGCGCCAGCATGTGGGAATAGCCCAGCATGAGGCCGATCTTGTCGTTCCAATTGGTGATGTAGGTGGCGTTGACGCGGTACCCGAGGTCGATGGCGCCAGGCTGAAGCTTGCCGCGGGTGTCGTATTCGCCCTGGGCGCCGATCGCCAGGGTGGTCTTGCCATAGTCGAGCGGCCGGAGGGTCTGCATGTCGACCGTCGCGATCGCGTTGTTGGTCAGGCTGGCTTCGCCGGTTTTGTAGACAGTGACCTGGTTCAGGATCTCGGCCGGATACTGGTCGAACTGGGTGACCCGATTGTTGTCCGTCGTCGCCTGCATGAACCCGTTGAAGAGCGTCGTGCTCATCGACGGCGGCAGGCCATCGACCGATATATCCTGCCAGCGGCCGTTGTTGTCGCGCTGCGAGGCCAGGCCGGGCAGGCGGGCCAAAGAGTCGGCGATGGATTCATCGGGCAGCTTGCCGATGTCTTCGGACGTGACCACCTCGACGATGGTGTCGCTGTGTTGTTTGATCTTCAGGGCCGTCGCTTGGGCCTTGCGGAAGCCGTAGACCTGGACCCCTTCGACCTCGGTCGCGGACGGATTTGATGCGGTGCTGGATTGCCCCGTCTGGTCGGCCTGGGCCAGGACAACGGCCTTGTCGGCGCCAGCGGTGGGCGTGGCGGCCTGAGGCGCCGACTGGGCGATGGCCGATGTGGCGCCCAGCGCGGCGAAGGCCACCCCGACGTAAAGCGCACTACGGATATAACGGCGCCGGATTTCCCGCATGGCGTCCCCCAGTTCGAGTGTTCTCAGGGCGGCGTACGGCCGCTGACGATCCTGACTTTTATGTAACCTTCATGAAATTTGTGCAAGCAGCTTCTGCCATGATGCGATTTTCTGTGACCGGAAGGCCACAGTGCGAGAAGCGCAAAATAAGGGCAATCGACTTTTCGTCAATTTATATAGCTAGTTAATTGGATACGCCGAACTTGGCACGGCTGTAAAAATGGCCGATGCCGGCCGCCAGCCAAATGCAAGGATTTGCAAAATACCGAAATTATGCATCAATGGATGCGACACCGGCGTGGGTCCGGCGAGGGAGGGAAGTGGGGTATGAGTCGGAGCGCGCGGTGTCTTGCGCTTGTCCCAGCGATCCTTTGGGCCGCCTGCTGTCTGGCCTCGGGTGCGATCGCCAGAACCTCGCCTGTGGCGGAGGTGCGTGCTCGCCCGCCCGAGGACGAGATCGTCTATTTCCTGCTGCCCGACCGGTTCCAGAACGCGGATCCGGCCAATGACCGGGGCGGACTCGCCGGCGATCGGCTGCGGACAGGCTTCGATCCCACGGACAAGGGTTTCTACCACGGCGGCGACCTGAAAGGCGTCATCCAGCGGCTCGACTACATCCAGGGTCTGGGCGCCACGGCCATCTGGATCACGCCGGTGTTCAGGAACAAGCCGGTGCAAGGTCCGCCCGGCCACGCGAGCGCCAGCTACCACGGTTATTGGATCACCGACTTCACCGACGTCGATCCGCATCTGGGGACCAAAGCGGACTTCGCGGCTCTTGTCGCCGCCGCCCATGCGCGGGGGATGAAGGTCTATCTCGACATCGTCATCAACCACACCGCGGACGTCATCAAATACCGCGAGTGCCCGGACTCACCTTGTCCCTATCGCTCAGTCGCCGACTATCCGTACACGCGTCGCGGCGGCCTGACGGGGGCGACGATCAACGATGGGTTCCTGGGCGCTGATCCGGCGCATCGGAC
>DASXMK010000567.1:0-1529 GCA_036495705.1 Caulobacteraceae bacterium
CCGGTCCGCGGGTGACGCCCCGGGACGAGGTGCGCGCTGGCCTTGCGGGCGCGCCGTTCGCGGCTGGGCTCGGCGGGCGGTGGGTCCAGGGCGCCTATCTGGCCGCCTTGGCGGCGGCGGCCGGCGGCCGCATCGAGGCGCGGTGGGACGAAACGACCGGCGCCGTCAGGGTGATTCTGTCGCCGGGCGCTTGAGCATGCGCGCGGCGATGGCGCGGGCGCCAGCATCCTGCAAGTCGCCGAGGGCCCTGGCCACCCGTTGAGCCAACTCGGCGGGCTTGTTCTGGGACAGTTTGGTGACGCCCGCGAGACGTTTGACCATCATTTCAAAGGCAACGATGCCTGACAGCAAGGCTTCGAACCTGGCCGGGTCCATTTTGCTCCGGGTCCAGGGCGGCTTGGGGGCCAGGTCGCCTTCGTAGCGCGCCGCGAGGTCGTCGAGCAGGCTGGCGGCCGCGGGCCGGCCCAGCACCCGCACCGGGCCTTCGATCTCCACTGACAGGTAATTCCAGGTCGGCACCTGGTCAGCCAACTCATACCAGTCCGGACTGACGTAGGCGTCTTCGCCGGTAATCACCGCCAGGGCCCAGCTGGAGGTCTTAAGCGCCTCGCTCAGCGGATTGACGGCCGAGAGGTGAAACCGCAGGCGCCCCTCGTCCAGCACCACGGGCGCATGGGCGACCAGCGGTCGCCCGTCCTTGACCCCGATGACGACGGCGAAGCCGCGCTCGGCCACCCGCTGCGCCAGGATCGCAGGGTCGCTTTCGTGGAACGCGCGCGCCGGGTGCAATCAGCCACCTCTGTTTTCAAGATTGTCAGGCCCTGACCGGCGGTGTGGGAAATGTCAGGCGGGTCGTCAAGCCGCCGGCCTTGTTGGCCAGGAACCGGACTTCGCCGCGAAGCTGCCGCGCGAAGGCGGTCATCAGGGTGCGGCCCACGCCCTCGCCCATGGTCGCCGGAGGCGCGCCGGGGAGGCCAGTGTCGCTGATGGTCAGTTCGGCCATTTCGCCGCGCACATGAAAGGTGACTCCGAGCACCCCGCCGGCGTGATCAAGACCATGCTTCTTGGCGTTGGTGATGGCTTCGACCGCGAACAGGGCCAGAGGCGCCAGCCGATCGGCGTCGATCTCCAGGGGTTCGATGTCGAGTTCGGTGCGGATCGGCGCGCCGCGCACGTTCTCGCTCAGCAGGGTCTGGGCGATGAGTTCGTCAAGGAAATCGCGCAGTTCGACCCGCCTCAGGTCCGGGCCCTGATAGAGCGCGCGGTAGATCAGGGCCAGAGCCGAGATTCGCTGGCGGGTGTCGGACATGGCGGCGCGCGCGCCTGGATCGACCAGCGCCCGCTCCTGCAGATTGAGCAACGAGGAGATCACCTGGAGATTGTTCTTCACCCGATGGTGAATCTCGCGCAGCAGGTCCTCCTTCTGGACCAGGGACAGGCGAACGGCGGCGTCGCGCGCGGCGATGGTGGCGGCCATGGAGTCCATGGTCTCCGCCAGCTGCCGGATCTCCGGCGGAGCTTCGATCGCG
>DASXMK010000568.1:0-1813 GCA_036495705.1 Caulobacteraceae bacterium
GGGGGAGAGGGCTACTGGGCGCCAAGTTGCGCGACAGCCCTTTCGTAGCGCGCCTGGTGAACTTTCTCGCGGTCGGCGCTCTAGGCGGTGCGCACGCCGTCGGCCGCCCCCTCCAGGCCCTCCAGGTGGGTGTGCCAGCCCGCCGCTTCGCCCGGGTGCGGCCGGCCAGGCCCGCGGCTGGCGAGGGTGAGCACGCAGCCCGCCCCATCCGGCGCGAGCTCGAAGCGGACGACGCCGGGGGTTGCGCCTTTCTCCTCGTCCGACGCCGGCCAGGTCCAGGCGAGAACGCGGCCCGGCTCCAGCGCGACGATCTCGCCGGGCGTCCGATGCTTGCCGTCGCCGAAATCCAGGTTGAAGCGGGCGCCGACGCGCAGATCGGGGTCGATCGTCGCGAGCGCCAGCCAGTCGGCGATCCGCTCGGGCACGGTCAGCGCCGCCCACACCTTCTCGACCGGCCTGGCGAGCCGCCGCACGAAGACCATCTCGTAGCCGTCGCCATTCAGGCGGACTTCGCCATCCGGCGCAAAGATCGCGTCGAACTGCGCCTGGTATTGCGGTCGCAACGCCATTTCGCGCTCCATCGCCCAGCGATTGGGCTGGCCCTCGCTCGCGCCTTCCAGGCCCTCGAGGAACGCGTGCCACCCGGCTGCGCCCCAGACCAGGTGGTGCGTGGCTCTGGGGTGCGACTCGCTGAAGGTGAGGACGCACCCGTCGCCGTCCGGCGCCAGCTCGCATCTCACCACCGAGCGCCCGCGATCGGCGTCCGGCCAGGTCCAGGCGAAAAGACGGGGCGGATCGAAGGCGATCACCTCACCATCGGTCACCTCGATCGGCGGATCGTCGTCGGGGAACCTCACCTCGACGCGGGCGCCCAGCCGCGCCTCGGGGATGAACTGCATGTCGGTGAACCAGTCGGCGATCCGCTCCGGCACGGTGAGCGCCGCCCAAACCTTATCGATCGGCTTTCGCAGCCCGCGGACGAAATGGATCTCGTAGCCGTCGTCGGTCCTGCGGATGACGCCGTTGGCGGCGGTGGCGGCGGCCATCGTGGTTACGTGCGCCGACGTTGCGTTCGTTGAGGTCATTGGTCCCGCTCCAGGTGGGCTTCGAGGGCGTCGAGCTTGCCGCGCCAGAAGCTGCGGTAGGGCTCGAGCCAGGCTTCGATGGCGGCGAACTCGTCCGGCGCCAGGCTGTAGAGCCGGCGCTGGCCGTCGGCGCGCATCCGCACCAGACCGGCTTCGCGCAGCAATTTCAGGTGCTTGGAGACGCCCGGCTGGCTGATCGCCAGCGCCTCGACCACGTCGCCGGCCGGCCGCTCGCCGTCCCTGAGCAGGTCGAGGATGCGGCGCCGGTTGGGTTCGGCGATGGCTTCGAAAGCGTCCATGCCGTTTAATAGCTCATCGGAAATATAATCGGCAAGCGATTTTTGACCCACGATGTCACGAACCACGCGAACGGATCGAGCCTCCCCTCCATCTTCCAGTGTCATCCCGGAGAGCCGCGAAGCGGACTCGTCCGGGATCTGCTTCCCGCCGCCCGGCCGAGTAGATCCCGGCTCTCCACTGCGCTCCGGCCGGGATGACACTCAGGGTGGACGGCCGTGTTCGTGAGGTTCGTGGTTGAAAGCTTTCGATGGCCGCGGCCGTCCGCTAATCCCTCAGGCACAGTTGAAGGGATGACGCCATGAACCTCGCCGCCGTGCCCATCGGGCGTGATCCGCCGAACGAGGTGAACGTGGTGGTCGATGTGCCGATCGGCGGCGAGCCGATCAAGTACGAGATGCACAAGCCGTCGGGCGTGCTGATGGTCGACC
>DASXMK010000569.1:0-3774 GCA_036495705.1 Caulobacteraceae bacterium
CTGATGCCGTATCGAGACTATTTCCTGGCTTCAACCCCACTCTACATACCCACCTGCGGTGGAGCGCTCCGTCTTTTCGGCGACACCGTCGCGGTCGCCCACGCCTTCGGGGTCTTCGAACGCCTCGTCATCGCGGGCCTCGTCTACGCATGGCTGAGCCGCCTCTTCGCGGTGAGGCACGCCCTGCTCGCGACAGTAGTCACTATGGTCGCGTCGGCGGCGGATAATTCCGATCCAATCGCTTCTTACAATCACGAGACCATAATGTGGGCCATCGCCAGCGGTTTGGCCGCCAGCTTCGCCCTCGACTTTGAATCCACTCCAGGCCGCGCCGGCATGGCCGCGTTTCTCTCTGGCTTCTTCGCCAGTCTCTCGTTCGCCACCAAGCAAACCATGGGCCTTGGCGCGACATTGTTCATACCCGCCGCCGTGTGCCTCTGCATTCTGCGGCTGGCGGGCGTCCGCAAAGCGCGGGAGTTTCTCCTGTTGTTTGTCGCCGGGTGGGCCATCCCGGCCGGCGCGCTTCTGTTCTGGATGGGTCACATTGGTGTCATCCATCAATTTTTGGTGGACACCTTCTTCAAAGGCCCGGCGGCGAAGGCTGGAAGTCCGCTGGATTTTCTTACACGGGCCATTTTGGTCGCGAAATTATACTGGTGGGCTTTATTGCTGGGGGTCGTGACGCTGGCGCTATCTTGGAATAATCTCCGCCGAGCCGGCGCATCCAACAAGGACGTTACCTCCGATTCATGGCGATCGGTTTTACTGGTCGGACTCTGCTGCGCGGCGGCCATTGGAATTGGTGTTTGGGCCTCCTACTCCGATCTTCAGATCGTGAATTGGCTCTCCAAACCGGCCATTTACTTTACGTTGTTTACCACGCTTGCGCTCCTCCTGACTTATGCTTGGTTATGGTTGCGCGGAACTCTTTCTCCCAGGGAAGCCCAATTGTGCCTGCTGGCCACAGTCTCTTTCGTCATGGCCTTCATGGTTTCCCTGTCGTACCCCCTCTTTGAAGCCATGTTGCTGCCCGGCTTGGGGTTTCTGATCGCCGCGGTGCTCGACTCGTTCCGAGGCTGGCGGCCGATCCTGACCGACGCCCTCTGCGCATTGTTACTCGCCACGCTGACGTGTGCGAAGCTGGAGCTTCCCTTCGGGTTTGACGGCTTCAATGAGCCGCCGGTGCGAACCGCTACCGCCGTGTCCGACCTCCCCGAAATGGAGGGGCTGCGCCTGCCTCCGGCAATCGTGAACTTCATCGATGGAGCCGCACGGATCGTGGCCGCGCGTTCCAGCCCTGGCGATACGATTTTCACTTACCCGGAAATGGGCATTTTTTACCCCATCACACATCGAAATTGCCCGACAGGGTCGTGTTCCACCAACATAGACGTCGTGAACGACAGCTCCGCGCGCGAAGAAGCCGCGGGCCTGCTTAAGGCGCGGCCCGCGGTCTTGATCTACAATCGCCCAAGCGAAACAATACTCCACGGCGACGAGTTGGTTTGGCGCCATGGGCGCCCGAGCGGACAGCGAGCTATGATCGCCGCCATGGAGACATTGAGTTCCGAGTACGACCTCGTGGCGACATTCAAGCTTCCGCCGGATGGACTGCTGGTGAGCGTCTACGCGCGCCCGATGAGGCGGGCGCTTAACAGCGGGGTTACGAGGTAAAGAACGCAATCGCCGCGACGACCAACGCCGACAACGACAGCGAGCGCCGGCAGCTGTTGTCGGTTAGGCTAAACGGATAATGCCGGGCCATCGTACCCCGAACGCCAAAGTCTAGACGGCGGGCCATTGCGTTCCGCTCCATCCGAGCCGCCTGAAGGCTCCGCACCTCGAGAGGTCCGCCTAAGTGAAACCGATCCCAGTCGCAGCGGCCCTGGCCGTCTTGTCCTGCCTGCTGGCGGCGAGCGCCCAAGCCGCGGCGCCCGTCGTCAAGATCGAGGGCGGGGCCGTGCGCGGCGCCAACCTCGGCGCCATCACCGTGTACAAAGGCCTTCCCTACGCCGCGCCGCCGGTGGGCGACCTACGCTGGCGCGCCCCCGAACCGGCCGCGCCGTGGAAAGGGATCCGCCAGGCGAGATCATTCGCCCCGGCCTGCCTGCAGACCGGCGTGTCGATGCCCGGCGAGACTCCGCCGGCGGTCAGCGAGGATTGCCTTTACGCCAACGTCTGGGCGCCCTCGGCGAGATCGCGCCGGCCCCGGGCGGTGATGGTGTTCATCTATGGCGGCGGATTCACCAACGGCTCGGCGGCGATGCCTTTGTACTGGGGCGACCGGCTGGCCCGGAAAGACGTGGTCGTGGTCACCTTTGGCTACCGGGTCGGTTCCCTGGGCTTTTTGGCCCTGCCGGCGCTGACCGAGGAATCGCCGCATCATGCGTCGGGCGACTACTGGCTTCTGGACCAGATCGCGGCGCTCAACTGGGTCAAGCACAACATCGGCGCGTTCGGCGGCGATGCGGACCGGGTGACGATCTTCGGCCAATCGGCCGGCGCCATGTCGGTCAGCCTGTTGCTGGCCTCGCCCCTGGCCAAGGGCCTGTTTCAGCGCGCCATCGGCGAGAGCGGCGGGGTGTTCGAGCCGATGCAGCTGGCGCCGAACTGGCGTCTGGCGAACGCCGAACACGAGGGTGAGGCCTACGCCCGATCGCTGGACGTCAAGTCGCTGGCTGATTTGCGCAAGGCGCCGGCGGCGCGCCTGCTGCAGGGAACCGCGGGATCGGTCTCCCATCCGGTGGTCGAGGGCTACGCGCTCACGGCGTCGCCTTACGAGGTGTTCGCGGCCGGCCGGCAGAGCGACGTGCCGACCCTGGTCGGCTCCAACGAGGAAGAGGCGCGGGCGCTGGTCGATCTGTCAAAAGTCAAAGCCGCCACCTTCGACGCCGATATCGCCCACGCCTGGGGCGCGCTGCCGCCGCCTCTGCTGGCCGGCTATCCGCACGCCACCGATGACCAGGCCAAACAGGCGCGCATCGATTTCGAGCGCGACCTGCGCTTTGGATGGGACATGTGGACCTGGGCGCGGTTGCAGGCCGCCACGGGCAAGGCCCCGATCTATTATTACCATTTCACCCAAAGACCGCCGTTTCCGGCCGGGTCGGCTTACGCGGGGTGGGGCGCGAGCCACTGGGCCGAATTATGGTATGTTTTCGACCACTTGGGTCAGGAACCCTGGCGGTGGACCGACGCCGACCGGAGCCTCGCGGCCACCCTGTCGACCTATTGGACCAACTTCGCCAAGAACGGGGATCCCAACGGCGGGCCCCTCCCCCATTGGCCGCGTTTCACCGAGGCCAACCGCCGGGTGCTCGACCTTGGAACGCCGATCGCCACGGCCGGCGTCGCCGATCGCGACACCCTGGCGACATTCGACGCGGTCTATGCCCAGGTGAGAGGCGCGCCTGTGCCCACCGCACTCACGAAATGACCGGAGGCGCCGCGCCGGCGACCTCACCTTCCCGTCCTCCATCCCTGGGGCCGCGGAGCACGGGGGGCGTTCAGACAGGTGATTGAAACCGTGGTGGCCTGGCGCCGTTGACTCTCGAGTCTCGCCGCCGTGGCGCGGGCCACCGGATCAGGAGAAGGACGGTCGCGACTAGAATGGGACCTAGCGTAACCGCGAACAGCTGCAGCCCGTCCAAGAGGTTCACAAGCCAAGCCGCACTCGTGCAGCTTGAGTTCCGGCCCGACGACGATCACCGAGCGGCCGGAATAGTCGACCCGCTTGCCGAGCAGGTTCTGGCGGAAACGCCCCTGCTTGCCCTT
>DASXMK010000570.1:0-9935 GCA_036495705.1 Caulobacteraceae bacterium
CAGATAGGCGGGCGCCGATGCTTCCACGGCGCTTCCTTCTCCAGCTGCCCGGCGAGGCGGAACAGCGTGGCCTCGTCGGCGAACCGGGCCGTGAACATCATGCCGATCGGCAAGCCGTCGGCCGACCAGGCCAGAGGCAGCGACATGGAAGGCTGCCCGCTGACATTGAACGGCGGGGTGAACGGGAAGGCCTGGCCCTGGCGGCGGTTGACCTCGCGCGGCTCGAGCCGAACCGGATCGATCCAGCCGACGGGCGGGGGCGGCATGCCCATGACCGGGGTCAGATAGACATCGCAGGTCTCGAAGAACGCCAGGATCCGGGCGCCCCACAGGCGGCGATCCTTCATGCTCTGCATGGCTTCGGCCCCGGTGGCCCGGCGGCCGACCCTGAGCGAGGCCCAGGTCAGGGGCTCCAGCTCGTCCTCTTCCGGCTCGTGGCCGATGCGTTCGATCCACCGGGCCATCTCGGCGGCGAAGTTGGCCGATCCGGACGCCCTGACGTCGCGGTAGAAAGCGCGATAGTCGATCCCCAGACCGCGTTCCTCAACCTGGTGTCCAAGACGCCTGAGCAGGTCGGCCGTGGCGCGCAGGGCAGCCTCGACTTCCGGATCGACGGCGCGGCCGGAAGGGGTTTCGGCGGAGAAGGCGATCTTCAGGCGGCCGGGCGAGCGACCCACCTCTTCGGCGTAGGGCCTTTCCTTGGGCGGGGCGGCGTAGGGCGCCTCCGGCGTCGGACGGCCGGTATGGTCGAGCATGACCGCGCTGTCGCGCACCGTCCGGCTGACCACATGTTCCACCGAATTGCCGTAGATATTGTCGTCGGGCAGCACGGGATTGCGGTCGCGGTTGATCTTCAGGCCCACCAGGCCGCAGCAGGCGGCCGGGATGCGGATCGAGCCCAGGCCGTCGCTGGCGTGGGCCATGGGGACGATGCCCGCCGCCACCGCCGCGGCCGAGCCGCCGGAGGATCCGCCCGAGATGTGGTCGGGATTCCACGGATTGCGGCATGGGCCGAGATGGGCCGACTCGGTCGTGCCGGTGATGCCGAATTCCGGGGTGTTGGTCTTGCCCAGGAACACCGCCCCGCTGGCGCGATAGCGCGCCACCAGGCTGCCGTCGGCTTCGTCGACGAAATCGCGGGTGAAGCGGCTGCCACAGCTCCTCGGCCAGCCGGCGACGGCCATGCCCAAATCTTTGATTAGGAACGGCACGCCGCGGAACGGCCCCGCCGGCAAGTCGTTCTTCGCAGCTGCTTTGGCTTCGTCATAGGCCTTGTAGACCACCGCGTTGAGCGCGCCATTGTGGCGCTCGATGCGTTCGATCGCCGCCTCGACGAGCTCACTGGGCGAGACTTCCCCACGGGCCACCAACTGGGCCAGCCCGACACCGTCATGGTCGGCATATTCGGCGATGTTCATGGTGCGCTTCTCCCGGTCTGGGAGAAGCTTAGCGCATGGCGCCCGGCGCCCCCAAGCGGCGCGGCGGCGCCGGGTGATTGGCGGCGCTCTCGCTCAGGAGGGCTTGGTCGGCGTAACGCTTACCAGCAACTCGGCCTGATCGAGCTTTCCGTCCACGGGCTGGCCCTGAAGGGTCTTTTCCTGGGACAGGACAACCCCGTCGGTTTCCTTGGGCCCGAGCGCCTGCCATGACGAAGTCAGGCGCTGCATGACCGGACCGCTTTCCGGCGCCTTGACCTTTACCGCCTTCAGCGGCGGCGTTTGGGTCTTGGCCCAGCTGTCGATCACGCCGACGAGTTGGTTATCCTGGGCGGGATCATAGGTGATGGTGGCCGTGCACACCGTCGGATTGCTGAAATCAGGCGGTGTCACCACGATCTGTTCTGGCCCGCGGATGGGCAATACCCACTGGCCGTTCTCCTGGCGCAACCCGCTGGCCGCGGCGACGGTGTCAACCTTGGCCCCGCGGGAAAGCGGGAAACAGACGCGCTGGAGGGCGGAGATAATGGCGACTTCTTCGGGCGTTTGAGTGGCCGGCGCTGGCTGAGCGCTCTGGGCCATGGCGGCGGCCGGCGCGGCCGCCATGAGCAAAACCAGCAGCAGATTGCTGCGCATGGACTTAGGTCTCCCTTGACCCCAGCCCCACCAGAAATGTGGTTTCAAGCCAACGTGACCGCAAGACAGCCACGGCGGCGAAGAGTCTTTATCCCTCTTCCCAAGTATCGGCAGAGGCCGCACAAAGAGGGCCCGGAAAGGGCGGACGATTTGGCGCGTGGCGAAATGGCGCAGGCTATCTTAAATTAAGGAGGTATCGTCGAAGGCCCGTGCGTATGAATCTGCGAAATCTCGCTATCTGGGGCGTCATCATCGTCGTCCTGATCGCCGTCTACAGCGTCATGACCAATGGCGCGCACGGCGGCCCGACTCACCAGGTGGCCTATTCCGAACTCCTGTCCCGGGTCGACGCCGGCGACGTCAAGGCGGCCAAGATCCGCGGTCAGAATATCGAGGCCACCGACCGCCAGGGCGCCACCCTTACCGCCACCGGGCCGCTCGACACCTCCGATCTTCAGCACCGGCTGGAGGCGCATGGGGCCGGCTTCGATTTCGAACAGCCGGGCGCCGGCCTGCTGCCGACCATTCTCATCAATCTGCTGCCGATCCTGCTTATCGTCGGCGTGTGGGTGTTCTTCATGCGCCAGATGCAGGGCGGCGCGCGCGGGGCCATGGGCTTTGGCAAGTCCAAGGCGCGCCTGCTGACTGAAAACAAGAACCGGGTCACTTTCGAGGATGTCGCCGGGGTCGACGAGGCCAAGGACGACCTGACCGAGATCGTGGATTTCCTCAAGGATCCGGCCAAGTTCCAGCGCCTGGGCGGCAAGATCCCCAAGGGCGCGCTGATGATCGGCCCGCCCGGCACCGGCAAGACCTTGCTTGGCCGCGCCGTCGCCGGCGAGGCGGGGGTGCCGTTCTTCTACATTTCGGGCTCGGATTTCGTGGAGATGTTCGTCGGCGTCGGCGCCAGCCGCGTGCGCGACATGTTCGAGCAGGCCAAAAAGAACGCCCCGTGCATCATCTTCATCGACGAGATCGACGCCGTCGGACGCCATCGCGGCGCCGGGCTTGGCGGGGGCAACGACGAGCGCGAACAGACCCTCAACCAACTGCTGGTGGAGATGGACGGCTTCGATCCCAACGAGAGCATCATCGTCATCGCCTCGACCAACCGGCCCGACGTGCTCGACCCGGCGCTGCTGCGCCCGGGTCGCTTCGATCGCCAGGTGGTGGTGCCCAATCCCGACGTCGGCGGGCGCGAACAGATCCTGCGCGTTCACATGCGCAACATCCCCTTAGCCTCGGACGTGGATGTGAAGATCATCGCGCGCGGCACGCCGGGCTTTTCCGGCGCCGACTTGGCCAATCTGGTCAATGAGGCGGCGCTGATGGCGGCGCGGCGCAACCGCCGCATGGTGCTGCAACGCGACTTCGAAGAGGCCAAGGACAAGGTGATGATGGGCGCGGAGCGCAAGTCCATGGTCATGAGCAACGAGGAAAAGCGCACCACCGCCTATCACGAGGGGGGCCACGCGCTGGTGGCGCTGTCCGTCCCCGCCGCCGACCCGGTGCACAAGGCGACGATCATCCCGCGCGGCTTGGCGCTGGGCATGGTCATGCAGCTGCCGGAGGGCGACCGCTACTCTATGAGCTATGAGCAGATGACCTCGCGCCTGGCGATCATGATGGGCGGGCGCACGGCCGAAGAGTTGATCTTCGGCAAGGACAAGATCACCTCGGGCGCCTCCAGCGATATATCTTCCGCCACCGGGCTGGCGCGCAACATGGTGACCCGCTGGGGCTTCTCCGATGAGCTGGGCACCGTCTCCTATGGCGACAATCAGGAGGAGGTTTTCCTCGGCCACTCGGTGGCCCGCACCCAGAATGTCTCTGAGGACACCGCGCGCAAGATCGACTTCGAAGTCCGCCGCCTGATGCAAAGCGCGCAGGACGAAGCGCGGCGAATTCTCACCGAACGGCTCGACGATCTGCACACCCTGGCCAAGGCTTTGCTCGAATACGAGACCCTGTCCGGCGATGAGATCAACGCCGTGCTCAAGGGCATCAAGCCCAGCCGCGAAGAGCCGCTGGCTGCGACGCCCGAGCGCCCGCGGGTTTCAGTGCCTCTGGCCCCGCGCCCCGATCCGGGTCTGGCCGCAGGCTGACGGGGACGGTCCAAACTCCTCTTCGGCGCCGGCCCGGACCCCTGGTGATGGGCGTGATCAACGTCACCCCCGACAGCTTCTCCGACGGCGGCGATTTGGCCACGCCCGCGGCCGCGGCCGAACGGGCGGCGCGCCTGGCCGCCGAGGGCGCCGACTGGCTCGACGTCGGGGGCGAGTCGACCCGCCCCGGGGCCGCTCCGGTTCCCGAGTCCGAAGAGTTGGCCCGCGTCATCCCGGCCATCGCCGCCATCCGGGCGCGCTGCGACGCGCCGATCTCCGTGGACACCATGAAGCCGGCCGTGGCCCGGGCCGCGCTCGCCGCCGGGGCCATGATGTGGAACGACGTCAGCGCCCTTTCCGGAGATCCCGGCAGCCTCGAGGTCGCCGCGGCGTTGAAATGCGATGTCGTGCTCATGCACATGCAGGGCCGCCCGGCGACCATGCAGGACGATCCGCGCTATGGCGACGTGGTTGCCGAAGTCGGCGATTTCCTGGCCGGACGCGCGGCGGCGGCGCTGGCGGCGGGGATAGAGCGGGGCCGCATCTGGCTCGATCCCGGCCTCGGCTTCGGCAAGACCGTGGCGCACAATCTCGCCCTGCTGCGCGGGTTGGATCGCATCGTTTCCTTGGGGTTCCCGGTCGTGGTCGGCGCCAGCCGCAAAGGCATGATCCGCACTCTCGATCCCACGGCCGGGCAGGCTGGCGACCGGCTGGGCGGCTCGTTGGCGATCGCCCTGGCCGCGGCCCGCGCCGGCGTCGCCATGGTCAGAGTCCACGATGTGCGCGAGACCGTGCAGGCGCTGACCGTGGAAGCGGCGATCCATGGCTGAGCGCCTCGGCCGGGTGCTGGTCATCGCCGGCTCCGACAGCGGCGGCGGGGCCGGGATTCAGGCCGACGTCAAGACCGTGACCGCTCTGGGCGGCTATGCGGCCAGCGCCATCACCGCGGTGACGGTGCAAAATACCCTGGGCGTCAAAGCCATCCATCTCATGCCGCCTGAATTGGTGGCGGCCCAGGCGTGCGCGGTGCTGGACGATATCGGCGCCGACGCCATCAAGCTGGGCATGCTCGGCGATGCGGCCGCGACCATCGCCGAGGTGCTGCAGGCGTGGCCCGGCGTCCCCGTGGTGCTGGACCCGGTGATGCTGGCCAAGGACGGCACGGTTCTGGCTGATGGGATCGACGCGCTTAAATTCCGGCTTCTGCCGCTGGCGGCGCTGATCACGCCCAACGCGCCGGAAGCCGCCGCCCTCACCGGGCTGACAGTGGAGACCACCGACGATTTGCGCCGGGCCGGCGAAGCGTTGCTGCAAACCGGCGCCCAGGCGGTGTTGATGAAGGGCGGCCATATCGCCGGGGACACCATCATCGATGTCCTGATGACCGCCGGCGGCGAGACCACCTTCGAAGGTCCGCGCCTGGCCACCCGCCACACCCATGGCACCGGCTGCACCCTGGCCTCCGCCTGCGCCGTCGGCCTTGCCCAGGGATTGACGCTCGAAGCCGCGGTCGCCCGCGCCTGGGGCTACACCGCCGAGGCCATCCGCCGTGCGCCCGGATTTGGCGCCGGAGCCGGGCCCCTCGATCACGGCTGGCCGCTGAAGCGCCGATGAGCGGCCTCGAAGCCCGTCTGGTGGCGATCCTGAAGCAGGCGCCGGGGCTCATGCGGGTGCTGGCCACCGCGCGCGATCTTAATCTCTCCGATTGGCTGGTGTTTTCCGGCGCCATCTACCAGCCGGTGTTGAATCACCTGACCGGCCGGCCCCTCGAGCATGGCCTCAAGGACTACGATCTGGCCTATTTCGATTCCACCGATCTTTCCTACGCGGCCGAGGACGCGGTGATCCGCAGGGTCGCCGCCGCTTTCGAGGGTCCGCTCAAGACCCTGGTCGAGGCGCGCAACCAGGCCCGCGTGCACCTGTGGTTCGAAGACCATTTCGGCGAAGCCTACGCGCCGCTGGCCAGCAGCGCCGAAGCCGTCGGCCGCTTCACCGCCCCGGCCTTCGCCGTCGGCGCCCGCCTCGAGAGCGGCGGGGCCATCCGCATCATCGCCCCGTTCGGCCTCGAAGACCTGTTCGCCCTGCGCCTTCGCCCCAACCCGCTGTACCCTTCGAAAGCTTTCGCGCGGACGGCGGAAAAGGCCAGGCGCGGCTGGCCGGAAATCACCGTCGAACAGTGAAGCTGGCTTGGGATGGAGCCGCGCCCCCCTATATGCCGCCCATGCGCCAGTGGACGATCGACGCCTTCGCCTCCATCCCGTTTCGCGGCAATCCGGCCTGTGTGGTCGAGCCGTTCGAAGTCTGGCCGGCCGCGGAATGGATGCAGGCTCTGGCGGCGGAAAACAACCAGGCCGAAACCGCCTTCCTCGCAGCCACCGGCGAGCCGCACCGTTTTGGCCTGCGCTGGTTCACCCCGGCCACCGAAGTGCCGCTGTGCGGTCACGCCACCTTGGCCAGCGCCCACGTGTTGCTCTCGGAAATCGGCGTTGGCCTCGACGGCGTGGACTTCGACACTCAGTCCGGGCGGTTGGTCGTGAAACGCGCCGAGACCGGCTACGAAATGGACTTTCCCGCCGATCCGCCGTCCAGGATCGAGGCGCCCGCCGGACTGGCCCAGGCCCTGGGCGCCGAGCCTGCGGAGGTGTGGGCCGCCCAGTATCTGATCGCGGTGTTCACCGACGAGGCGGCCGTGCGCGGGCTGCGGCCGAACATCGCCGCCATCGAGCCGATCGCCTTCGGCGCGGCCCGGGGACGCGGCAATGTCGGCGTCTGCGCTCCGGCCGCCGGCGGCGCCTATGACGTGGTCAGCCGCTTTTTCGCCCCGGGTTCGGGTATCGACGAGGATCCGACCACCGGCTCGCTGCACTGCATTCTCTCGCCGCTGTTTTCGCACAAGCTCGGCTGCGCCAGCTTGAGGTTCCATCAGGCCTATCCCGGGCGCGGCGGCGACCTGGAATGCGAGCTGGCCGGCGATCGGGTGAAGCTGCGCGGATCGGCGGTCACGGTCCTGGAGGGGGTCCTGCGCCTGTAAGGCGCCGTTCGCGGTTTCCTTCCGGAGGCGGACAGCCTATATGACGGCCTTCACCCGCCCGGCCGCAAGGCCGGGCGCCGCTGTTTCCAGGGACCGCCCATGACCGATATTCTGATGCCCAAGGCCACCGCCGTGTGGCTGGTCGACAACTCCTCCCTGACCTTCGAGCAGATCGCCGATTTCTGCGGCCTGCACCCGCTGGAGGTAAAGGGCATCGCCGACGGCGAGGTGGCGCGCGACATCCGCGGCGCCGATCCGATATCCAACGGCCAGCTGTCGCGCGAGGAGCTTGATCGCGCCCAGTCCGATCCCGCCTACCGCATGAAAGCCCAGAAGAGCCGCCACGCCGACATGCTCAAGCCCCAGCGCAAGGGCTCGCGCTACACCCCGGTCTCGCGCCGCCAGGACCGGCCGGACGCCATCGCCTGGTTCGTTCGCAACCATCCGGAAGTCAGCGACGCGCAGATTTCCAAGGCGCTCGGCACCACCAAGGCGACCATCGATCAGGTACGCAACCGGACCCACTGGAATTCCACCAACGTCAAGCCGGTCGATCCGGTGTCGCTTGGCCTGGTCACCCAGCTCGAACTGGACGCCCTGGTGAAGAAAGCGGCGGAAAAGAAGGCCCGGGACGACGCCAAGCGCAAAGTCGACCAGCCCGAAGGCGATGTGCTGCGCCCGGCTTCGGACAGCGAGCCGGCGGAAGCGGAAGCCGAGGCCTGAGCCTTTAGATACGGGCGTGCTGGCCGGCTAGGCGCGCCTCGGCCGCGGCGAGCATGGCCTGGAAGCGTGGGTCGTCGCGAATCGGATCGAGGTCCGGGTCGACCTTGATGTGGTTCAGGAATCCAGCGTTTGCCTTATCGATGGCCGGACCCAACAACTCCAGAGCCGCCTCCGGGTCCTTCAAACCGATGGCGCCGCAGGCGAAGTTATAGCGCATGATCATGTTGTCGGGATCAACTAGTAGCGCGCGGTCGATCCATTCTCTGACGCGTTCGACCTCTCCAAGGGCGGTAAGACCGATAACGGCGTGGGCCATGGCGCGGCCATTATTGCGATCCTGGGCCAGGGCCGCCTCGGCGCGGGCGAGCGTCACCTTCGCGACCCGGCGGGCGGCTGTCAGATCGCCGAGCGCCGTGTAGCAGCTGACCATCATGCCGGGCGCGCCGAAATCCGCCTCCATGAGCGCCGCCGCCTTTTCCCAGTAGCGGCACGCGTCTTCCAGCCGCCGCTGGCGAAAGCTTAGGGTGGCGGCGGCCTGATTGACTTCGTAGGACTCGGGGTCGAGACGAAGAGCGATGGCGACCTCGGCCTCAGCCTCGGCCATGTGGCCGTCTTCGAGCAGAATCCTCCCTTTGACGGCGTGGGCCTCGGCCGGGTCGGCGTCCAATGCCAACGCCCGTTCGGCGGCCGCTAGGCCGCCGTCGCCCTCCTTGCCAAACAGGAAACGAAGACTGGCCTGCCCCGAAGCCATGAGGGCCCAGGCGCGGGCGTAACCAGGATCTATCTGGGTGGCGCGGGTGCAAAGGCGAACGATCGAATCGTCGCGCCGGGCGTCGCCGCTGTTGCCGGTAATGTAGTCTTGGCGAGCCATGAGATAGAGATTGTAGGCCTCGACGCTATCGGTCCCACGCCGCTCAATGGCCTTCTTCTCCTCAGGCAGCAGTTTCAGCTTCAACGCTTTGACGATGGCCTCCGAGATCTCGTCCTGGAGGGCGAAGATGTCGGTCAGGTCGCGGTCGTAGCGCTCGGCCCAGACGTGGTCGTTGCGGGCCCCATCGATCAGCTGGGCGGTGATCCGCACCCGGCCGCCGGCCTTCCGTACGCTCCCCTCAAGCACATACGCGACGTTCAACTGCCGGGCGACTTGCTGCACGTCCAGGCTCTTGCCCTTGAAGGCGAAGGCGCTGTTGCGCGCGATCACCGACAGGGCTGAGACTTTGGAAAGGTCGGTGATGATGTCTTCGCTGACGCCGTCGCTGAAATATTCCTGCTGTGGATCGTCGCTCATGTTGGCGAACGGCAGGACGCAGATCGATAGCTTGCGGACCGCCGCCGCCTGTCCGCCGCCGGCGGACGGGGCGCCCTGCCCGGCGAGATCGGCGATACTGGCGACCACCTTGCGCCAGCCGGGGGCGTCCAGGTCACCATTCCAGCCGCTCAGGTCGGCGCATTGGATCCGGTCGAACGGCATGGGCAGTTTGGCCCCGTCGATAGTCATCTGGACCAGCTTACGGTCCGCGCGCGCCTGATCCGCCTCCGACTGCACCCATTCGGACTTCACCGCCTCGGCCGACCAGATTACGACCACCGCCTTGGCGGTGTTGAGGCGTTCGGCGATCACCTCGGCGTAAGCCCTGTGGGCCGGCAACTCGTCGTCCCGCCACACGCCATAGCCCAGGGCGCGCAGGGCGTCGGCCACCTGCTGGGCTTGCGCCGCCGTCGAGCGCGCATAGGAGATGAAAATATCCGACACGAGGTGTGGATCCGTCCTCCAGCGCGCGGACCCTAGCGAGGACAAGCCTTGGCGAGCAAGGGGAAGGTCGCCGCGAAAGCCGAAGTTGCTGAACCCGGGGCGGGGCCCTAGCGTCCGTTCGTGCCAAGGTTTGTCCTATTCGCCGCAGCGGGTTGCGCGTTCTTGAGCGCGGCGCCTTTCGCCCGGGCCGCCGACGAGAAGGATTGCCATGTTGGTGCGTACCGGCTGACCGACGGTGAGATCGTCGATGT
>DASXMK010000571.1:0-4909 GCA_036495705.1 Caulobacteraceae bacterium
CATCGGTGAGGCTGGCGCGAAGCTGCGTCGCGCCGCTGACCACGTGACTGTTGGTGAGGACATAGCCGTCGGGGGTGAAGATGACCCCGGAGCCGGCTCCGCCGCGGCCGCGGCGATCGCGGACTTCGATGTGGACCACAGCCGGGCCGACGGCCTCGAAGGCCGCCGTGACGCGTTCGGAATAGGGGTCGAGGTCGAGCGGCTCGATACTGTCGAAGGCCATCGCGCCTAGATGGTGAGCGGCGAAATCACCGGCAAGACCACCCTAGGCCGTCGCCGCCACCGGTTCCTCGTCGGCCACGAAGCCTTTCCAGTTACGCATATATTGCACGAACGTCGGCCCAAGGCGCTCCTGACGCAGATATTCGGCGCTTACCGGCAAGGCGATGGTCTGGAAGTCGGGATCGGCGGCCACGCGCCTGGGAAAATCGTGGTGCAGGATGGCCGCACGGCCCAGCAGGACGAAGTCGGCCCCGTGTTTGAGGGCCTGGCGGCAGTCGGCGGCGGCCAGCAGCTTGCCGGCGACGCCCAGCCGCGTCGTCCCGCGTGGCAGGTCGGCGAACCAGTCGATCAGCGGGCGTTCGGCGAATTCGGTCTCCATCGGGGTCTTAAAGACGCTCCATAGCGACATATCCAGCCAGTCCAGGTCGCCGGCGGCCAGCAACTCGCCGGCCAGGGACCGCTGCTCGGCCAACTTCAGGCCGAAGCGTTCGGGCGAAAGGCGCAGGCCAAGCTGGAAGTCCGGGCGCGTGCGCGCCCGCACCCCGTTGATGATCGCGCGCACGATCCGGGCGCGGTTTTCCAGCGAGCCGCCCCAGCGATCGGTCCGGCGATTCGTCTCGGCTGAGAGGAAGGCGCACAGGATGTAGCCGTGGGCTCCGTGTAGCTCGACGCCGTCGAACCCGGCCCTTTCGGCGCGCACAGCGGCGACGATGAAATCCTCGATCAGGGCCTCGACCTCGGCTTCGCTCAGCGCCCGCGCGCCGCTCTCGGCGTCATCGGAGGGGCCAACCGGCTGGGCGCCGATAAGCCCGGCCGGCGACTTGATGCCGGCATGGTGCAGCTGCACGGCCGAATTGGCGCCCCTGGCCCGGATCTCCGCCGCCAACCGCTCCATCCCGGGGAGGTGCTCGTCGGAGAACACCCCGAGCTGGCCGGGAAAGCCCTGGCCCACACCCTGGACATGGGCGGCGCAGGTCATCACCAGGCCAAAACCGCCGCTGGCGCGCCAGGTCAGCCAGTTGAACTCGTCGTCGGAGAGCTGGCCGTCTTCGTGGCTATGGAAATTGGTCAGGGGGGCCAGCATGAAGCGGTTCTTCATCGCCGGACCGCGGGCGAAGGTAAGCTCGGACGCGAGGTCGGTCATGTGCGGCTTTCGTTCGGTGGCGGCCCTGCCGCTCCACCTAAGCCAGCGTCGCCAAACCGCAAGGGGCGCTCAGTCGCGCCGCGATCTGTACCAAGCGAACGATGGCCCGCCGCCGAGGCCGAGGAAGAAGCCGACGTCATAGGCGACGCTGTTGGCGCGGACCTCGTAAAGCCGGATGGTCCAGGGAACGGTGTGCGGCCACAGACGATGGCCGATCTCCACCAGCAGAGTGACCGGGGCGATGATGCCGTGCCACAGCCCGAGCAGAATCAGCGACAGGGTCCCACCATGCGCGGCCTGACCGGACTCGATCCCTCCAGCGGCGCAGGCGGCGAGCAACAGAGCCAGGACGCAGGCGGCGAAAAGCTTTGGACCGGTCCTCATGGCGTGTCCTTTCCCGTTGGCGCCTAGCGCCAAGCTTGCAACACGCGGGCGGCCGAATCGATCCCCCGCCAACCTAGCCGTCGAAGCGGAAGGCCTCGCCGTCACGGCGCACGCGCCCGGCCGTGGGCGCGGCGTAGTGGGTGCCGATGACCAGGATCGGCGCGTCGGCCCATTCGCCGAACAGGCGCCTGCGCACTTCCGCCGCAGCCGCGGGATCGGAATCGAAGGCCGGCGACCAGTCGGGGTGGGCCATCTGGAACGGATGGTGGGTCATATCGCCGGTGATCACCGCCCGCTCGCCTTCGCTCTCGATCATCACGCACACGTGCCCTGGCGTGTGCCCAGGGCTGGGGACGAGGCGGACTTCAGGCGAGACGCGATGATCCATGTCCACCAGTTCGGCCAGGCCGGCGTCCAGGATCGGCTGCACGGAATCGGCCATGATCTCCGGCTGTTCGCCTTCCTTTACCGCCGACCAGTGCTCAAACTCGGTCTTGCCGATCAGATAGCGGGCCTTGGGAAAAGTCGGGACCCAGCGGCCGTTTTCGAGCATCGTGTTCCAGCCCACGTGATCGACGTGCAGGTGGGTGCACACCACCGTATCGACGCTCTCGCGCGACCAGCCTGCGTCGTTCAAATGATCCAGAAACGGCGTCGACAGCGCGCCGCCATTTAGCAAGACGCGCGCCTTGTCGTTGCCGACGCAAGTGTCGACGACGAGTCTCAGCCCTGGCGCCTCCACCAGCAAAGCGTGGATCGAGAGCAGCATCTCGTCCCGATCGTTGACATAGTTGGGGTACAGCCACGGGATTGCGCGCAGCGCCTCAGGCGTCGCCTTCGGGAACGGCCCCTTTGGATGATAGGCGACCGGCAGCTCCATCTCGACGATCCGGGTCACCTTCACCGCGCCCACCTGCCAGCTCAGCATGGTTTCGCTCCCTGGTTGCCGGAAGTGATCTACCGCTTGGCAAGGCGGCCTGGAAGTCCGCATGGTGGCGGCGGAGGAGACAACCGATGGCCATCGATTTCGAGATTCCCGCCGAGGCCAAGGCCATGCGCGAGCGCGTGCGCGCCTGGGTTCACGACGAGTGTGTCCCGGCCGAGAAGGAGCTGCTCGCCGGTCGCGACTACAAAGAGCTGCTTGGCGAGTTGCGTGGCAAGGCGCGCGCGCAGGGACTGTGGTGCCCCTTCATTCCGCCTGAGTGGGGCGGCATGGGGCTGGGCCCCCTCGCCAACGCCCTGGTGCAGATGGAGCTGGGCGAAAGTTATCTGGGCGCCCTGTCCATGAACACCCAGGGCCCGGACGACGCCACCATGATGACCTTGCTGGCGCACGGCACCGATTACCAGAAGGAAAAGTTCCTCAAGCCGCTGCTCAACGGCGAAAAGCGCATCTGCTATTCGATGACCGAGAAGGCGGCCGGGGCCGACGCTACCGGCATGCGCACCCGGGCCGAGAAGGACGGCAACGAGAACTATGTGCTGAACGGCGAGAAGTGGTTTTCAAGTTCAGCCAGCGTCGCCGACATCGCCCTGGTCATGGCCAGGACCGACCCGGACGCCCCTCGGCATCAACAGTTCTCGACCTTCATCGTCGAACTGCCCAATCCGGGCTACCGCATCATCCGCGACATCCCGACCATGGGCATCGAAGGGCCGCTGTCGCACATCCTGGGCGGCGGCCATTCCGAGATCGAGATCAAGGACCTCAAAGTGCCGGCCGAGAACCTGCTGGGCGGCGAGGGCCAGGGCTTCAACATGGGCCAGCACCGCCTGGCCTATGGCCGTCTTCGCCACGGCATGCACAATGTGGCCATGGCCCAGCGGGCCCTCGATATGGCCACCGCCCGGGTCACCGAACGCTCGACCTTCGGGCGCAAGCTTTCCGAGCGCCAGGGCGTGCAGTTCATGCTCGCCGACTGCGCCAGCGAACTCTACATGGCCCGCCTGATGCTGCTGCACATCGCCTACAAGGCCGAGAAGGGCCTGGACCTGCGCCAGGAGAATTCGATCGCCAAGGTGTTCCTGGCTCACATGGTCCACAAGGTGGTGGACACCGCCATCCAGCTGCACGGGGCGCTGGGCTACAGCCGCGATACGCCGCTGGCCGCCTGGTACACCCACATCCGATCACAGCGCCTCGTCGATGGCCCGGACGAGGTCCACCGTTGGACCGTCGGGCGCAACGTCATCAAGGCCTTCGAGGCCCACGGCACCACCGCCTCGGCGGCGGGCGGGGAGCTGCTCTAGACCGGACGGAGCCCGGGCGATGACAAGGGTGCGAGGCGCCGCTCTGGCGCTCATTGCAGCTTATGGTTTCTCCGGCGCGGCTTATGGGCAGACGGCCGCGGCGAGCGCAACCCCGCCCAAGGCCCGAGGCTCCACAGCAGGAGCGGTACGTCCGCTCCCTGAACCCTGAAGCGCGAGCCTGGCTCAGGCCGCGGCGCGCCGTTTGGCGAGCAGGCCAGCGAAGATATCCCACTGCGCCGCCAGGTAGCCGCGGGTGGGAACTTCGCGACGGGCGGTGATCTCGCGGTGCAGCGCCGGCAAGGCGTGGAACGGCACGCCTGGGAAGGCATGATGGGCGGTGTGCCAACTCATGTTCCACATCAGCCAGCGCATGGGCGCCGGGCCGGCGAGGGTGCGGGTGTTGGCGAAGATGTCGGCGACGTGCGGCAGGCCGGTGTGCTCGCCCAGGTTCTGCAGCTGGTGGAACCATTTGGTGGCCAGCATCGGGGCGAGCCAGAAGCTCAGCGCGACCCATGACTGCGCCGCCAGAGAGGCGCTCGCCAGGACGATCCACAGGGCGACATGGACCCGGGCTTCGATGACGACGATGGCCCGCTCGCGCGCGCCGAGCCAATAGGCTCCCTCCAGCCCGCGACCAAGCGCCGTGCGGACGATCCCGCTCACCCGCCGGCGCCAGAAGCTGACGCCCGTTAGATCGAGGACGTAGCTCGCCAGGGTGTAGTCGCCGACGCCCATCAGCTCCGGATCGCGCGCCGGATCATGCGTCGCCCGGTGGTGGGCGAAGTGCAAGAAGCGGTCGGTGAGGAACGGGTTGAGGGTGGCGAAGCCGAACAGGTGGCCGACGGCATCGTTCGCCAATTTGGTGCGGAACGCAGTCCAATGGCTCAGCTCGTGTTGACCCGCGTATAG
>DASXMK010000572.1:0-1871 GCA_036495705.1 Caulobacteraceae bacterium
CGGAACCACACGCGGCGTACCGTCCCCGGCGCTGTAGCCGAGGTGCGCCGACGACGTCGCCGCCAGCAATTCCCGCGCGCCGGCCGCGGACAGTTCGGCGGCGATGACGTGCTGCTCCATTGCCGTTCTCCCTTCCCTGGCACGCGCCCGTCGCGCGCTCACATCTGGGACGGCGCCGATCCCCGGTTCTCGACACCACCAAGAATTGCTGAGGCTGGGGCGGCCGCTGCCCTGGGTTCATGAGCTGCGGTGGCAACCAGGAGATGGCGGCCGGCATCGGCCAGTAACCCGGCACGGCGCCGCCTCGCGATCGTGGTTCGCATCAGCCACATGATCGCCAGGCGGCGCCATCACGTTGCGAATTCGTTATGCACGGGCTGTCAACGCCATGCGGGCAGGCTCGCGTCAATACTGCGGCCATCGGCTGACGGCAACGCATCTCTCACCACTGTCCAGCCCAGCGACTCTCCGCTGGGCTCGGCGGGCTGCGCCGAAAGCCACCGACGCACACAGACCGCAGGGGGATTCGCATGAAGATCATCAAGCTCGGGGCGGCGCTTGCCGGGGTCGCCATGTCGATCGGGACGCTGGCGATGTCCGGCTTCCCTGCCCAGGCGTCCACAGTCCAGGCGTCCACAGCCCACCCATCCTCGGCTCTGGCGGCCTCGCCGATCCGGCTCTACAAGATCTACTACAACTCCCCAGGGCCGGATCGCGGCGGTAACGCCAGCCTCAACGCGGAGTACGTCGAGCTGCACAACACGGCCGGTTCAGCGATCAACCTGACCGACTGGGTGCTGCATGACGGCGGGCAGCGGCACACCTACACGTTCCCCAGCTTCACGCTCAAGGCCCACGGTTACGTGCTGATCCACACGGGCCGCGGCGGCACCACCCCGAGCCAGCTGTACTGGGGCCAGTCCTGGTATGTGTGGAACAACGACGGGGACACCGCGACGCTCAAGGACCGGCACAACGACGTGATCGGCCGGTGCTCCTACAGCGACCCGCATGAAAGGCGCAGCTACAAGAACTGCTAAGCCTGGGGCGGCCGCTGCCCTGGGTTCCTGAGCCGCGGTAGCGGTACAGCCGAGCTCAGACGAGGACGAGGAGCAGCACCTGATGCCTTCCCTGAATGACCGTGTGGTTCTCCTGACAGGCGGCGCGACAGGTATCGGGCGGGCCATCGCCCTCGACATGGCGGCCGCGGGCGCGGCCGTCGCCATCGGCGACACCAACGTCGATGGCGGACGGCGCACGGCCGAGGAGATCCGGAGCGCAGGCGGCAAGGCGTCCTTCAGGTCATGCGACGTGTCCGAAGCCGGACAGGTCACCGCCCTGGTCGACGCGGCCATAGCCGACTTCGGGCAACTGGACGTGCTGGTCAACGACGCCGGCATCTCCGGTGGGTCGCGCCGCCTGCATGAGCTCGACATCGACGCCTGGGACCGGACGATCGCGGTCAACCTGCGCGGGACCTTCCTGTGTGCCAGGGCGGCGATCCCCCACCTCCTGCAGCGGCCGCGAAGCGCCATGGTCAACATCGCCTCCACCTACGGCATCATCGGCGCGCCGCTGGCCCCGTCGTACTGCGCTTCTAAGGGCGGCATCGTCAACCTCACCCGGCAGCTGGCCGTCGATTACAGCCCCGACGGGCTTCGGGTGAACGCCATCTGCCCCGGGTACATCGACACCGACATGGGCGGCCACCGGGCATCCCTTCCGCCGGCCGAGCGCGCCGCCGCCGAGGCGCGCAGGGAAGCGAACGCCGCCTTGCAGCCCATCGGCCGCCAGGCGCAGGCGGCGGAGGTGGCCCGCGTCGCGACGTTCCTCGCCTCTGACGACGCGTCGTTCATGACCGGTTCGATCGT
>DASXMK010000573.1:0-1932 GCA_036495705.1 Caulobacteraceae bacterium
CCGTGCGCCTCAACGGACCGAAGGCCGGCGCCACGGCCCTGAAGCTCGGCGTCGCCTTCACCGACACCAACGAGCGCTTCCTGATCGAGGTCGGGAACGGCGTCATGCGCCACTACGCGGATCGCGCCGACCCCGCCTGGCCGACGATCACGCTCGCCCGCCCCACCCTCGTCGAGCTGATCTCCGGCGCGAAGACGCCCGAGGCCGCGCAGGCCGATGGCTCGCTCACCATCGACGGCGACGCCCAGCCGTTCGCCGACCTGCTCGCCCTCCTCGACCGCTTCGACTTCTGGTTCGAGATCATCGAGCCCTGACCCGCTCCTCACCCGCAACCCCGGCCTTGAGCCGGGGGCCGCGGGGGAGCAACCATGAGGGGTTGGTGTCATGCAGGGACCCAGGGTGTCCCGCGGCCGAGGACGGCGTTGGCCGCTTCGATCAGTTTGCGCATGACGGCGACGAGGATGACCTTTGGCTTCTTGCCGCCGGCGGCAAGGCGATCAGCGAAGGCCTTGAAGCCAGGATCGATGCGCTTGGCGACGACGGCGGCGAGATAGACCATGCGTCTGACACGGGCTCTGCCGCCGAAGATGTGGCGCTGGCCTTGGGTCTTGCCGCTGTCGCGGTCGAAGGGGGCGACGCCGAGCAGACTGGCGGCCTGGCCGCGGCTCATGGCGCCGAGCTCGGGCATGCGCAGCACGAGGCTGGCGGCGACGATCTGGCCGACGCCGGGCAGCGAGGCGACGAGGGCGAAGCGGTCTGCGAGCTTGGGATGCTGGCGGATGCGGCCGACCAGGTCCTTGGTCAGCTGCTGCTTCCAGGCCTTGAGGCTCATCAGTTGCGCCTCGTACTGACGCTTCAGGTCCGGCAGGGCGACGTGCTCGAGCATGGTCTTCAGCTGGGCGACGAGGTCGGCGGCCTGCTCGTAGGCGGTGAGCCGGTCGGCCAGCTCGACGATGAGCGGATCGCAGGCGGCCCGCGCGGTATCGGTCTGAGCCGTCGCCTGGGCGATGACGGCGGCGTCGATCCGATCGTTCTTGGCCTTGATCCGCTTGAAGCGGGTGAAGGCGCGGATCTGGGCGGGCTGGTGCGTCACCACCTCCAGGCCGAGCTGGCGCAGACGAGCCGAGACGCCCCGCTCGTAGCCGCCGCTGGCCTCGATCCCCACCCGGCCGACCCCGCGCTCGGCCAGCCATGCCGAAAGCAACCGCCAGCCGGCGTCGTCGTTGCTGAACGATGCCGAGCCCTCCAGGCCATGCACCGCCACGTCCAGCTTCGCCTTCGCCGCATCGATCCCGGCGACCTTCGTGCTAGTCTTCACCTGTTCCACCGACCCCTCCTTGTGGCTCCGGACCCATACGTCCCTGCAACCATCCGGGTCATGGAACACCGACGGCGGCCCAGCTCCCCCACAGCCCACAAGGCTCAGGGGAAAACGGCCCCTCCGACGGCGGTCCGCCTGGCGGTGGTGCGTCAGGCGGACTGTCCCGGAAGACCGCCCACCCTAGCAGCACCCCAACAAACAAGGGGGACCATCCGAAGGATGGTGGAGGGGGGCTGAGCCGCCAGTTTCCACCGTAAATCACCGTTAATAACGGCGCCCCGGCCGCGGCGGCCCCGAACAACAGACCGGGGAAACGTCGTTCGCCGACGACGTCAAGGGCCGAGCCACAGAAGGCGGCTCATGCGTTACCATCGGTGATTTGAATCGTCAACCGGCCGCGTCCCGGTAGTGCTCAGTTTGAAGGCGAACCGACCGCTCCTCATGAAACGCCCTTCACGGCTGGGTGTCTTCGCCCGTCGCATGGCCGATTCCCGAGCTTGGAACTCCAATCTGCCGCCAGACATTGTCGTGGCCTGGCGGGACCCCTTTCCTTCGATCACAAGAAGAGGTGAGCCGTGGCGTATCTTCGGATTCTTGGAGCGGCGCTCGTT
>DASXMK010000574.1:0-3656 GCA_036495705.1 Caulobacteraceae bacterium
GAAGACCTCCGGCGCCGGGCGGCGGAAATGGCGCACCGGCTGGCCGCGCACGGCCAGGCTCATCCCCTGGGCGGCGCGGGTGACCAGGATCGCGCCACAGGCAGCCAAGGTCAGCGCCTTTTCCAGCGCGACCTCGACCTCGGCGTCGGTGGAGGTCGGCAGGTCGGTGGCGAACGCCAGCTCGGCGGCGTTGGGCTTGACCACGTCGGCGGCGCCGTAGCGCCCGAAGTGGCGGGCTTTGGAATCGACTATCAGGGGCGCGCCGCTAGCTTTGGCGGCCACGAGGCACGCCTGGATGACCGCGTCCGTCACCACCCCCTTGCCGTAGTCGGAGAGCAGGATCGCCCGGGTGGCGCTGGCCCCGATCGCCTGGAGGATGGCCTGTTCGACTTCGCCTTCGACCGGCCTCGCGGCCTCGTGATCCACGCGCATGAGCTGCTGGCCGGCGGAAACAAACCGGACCTTGGTGGTGGTCGGGCGGTCTGGATCGCTGATGAGGGTGGCGGCGATGGGGCCGGATCCGGCGGCGATCAGCGCCCTCGCCTCGGCTGCGGCTGCGTCCACGCCGAGGACGCCGATCAGGGCGGCGGCGCCGCCGAGCGAGACGATATTGCGCGCCACATTGCCGGCCGCGCCCAGCATCGCCTGTTCGCTGATCCGGGCCAGTATCGGCACCGGGGCCTCGGCCGACACCCGGCTGACCGCTCCGTGGACGAAGCGATCGACCATGATGTCACCGACCACCGTCACGCCCGATCCGCTCATGGCGCCGAGACGATTTTGCAGCGCGATCATGTCCATGGGCGGGGCGCGTCAGGCCGCCGGGGCGGCGGCGCGGCCCTTGGTCAGGGCGTCGTAATCCAGCAGCTCGCGCACCAGGGATTCAAAGTCCTTCAGCGGCACCATATTGGGCCCGTCCGACGGGGCGTTGTCCGGGTCGGGGTGGGTTTCCATGAACACCGCCGCCACGCCCACGGCCACGGCCGCCCGGGCCAGGACAGGCACGAATTCGCGCTGGCCGCCGGTGCGGTCGCCGCCGCCGCCGGGCTGCTGCACCGAATGGGTGGCGTCGAACACCACCGGGCAACCGATCTCAGCCAGGACCGGCAAGGCGCGCATGTCCGAGATGAGGGTGTTGTAGCCAAACGAGACGCCGCGTTCGCAGGCCATGACATTGGGGTTGCCGGCCGACGTCGCCTTGCCGACCACGTTCTTCATGTCCCAGGGGGCCAGGAACTGACCCTTCTTGATGTTGAGCGCCAGGCCGGTCCGGGCGGCGGCCGTGATCAGGTCGGTCTGACGGCTGAGGAAGGCCGGAATCTGTAGGACGTCCACGGCCGCGGCCAAGGGCGCGCATTGCTCGATTTCATGCACGTCGGTGAGGACCGGCAGGCCGACGGACTCCCTGATCTCGGCGAAGATCGGCAGGGCCTCGGCCAGGCCCAGGCCGCGGCCGGCGCTTGCCGAGGTGCGGTTGGCCTTGTCGAACGAGGTTTTGTAGACGAGCCCGATATCGAGGCGATCGGCGATTTCCCGCAGCGCCGTCGCGGTTTCCAACGCGTGGGCTCGGCTCTCGAGGGCGCAGGGCCCGGCGATGATCGCCAGGCGCAAGGCGTTGCCAAAGCGCACGCCCCGCCCGGTGGGACTGATGACTTCGACGACGGCGTTGGGCAGCATGGGACTAACAGGTCCTTGATCGGCGTCAGGGCGCTTAGCGCAGATGCGGCTGGAAGGCGAGTTTCGGCGAGCTTTGCTGTCGCAAGGCGGCAACCTTGACGCCCAGAGGGTCCCGCGAGCATGATTCCATGCGGCAGGCCGGGGAGAGCCATGGTCGGCAGTCGTTCTTCGCCAGGCGAAGTGGATAAGGCGCCGGCCGCCTTTCGCACCGTCGTGAACATCGCTCGCCGCAACTGGGCCTTCGGGACCTTGACTTTCGTACTCCCGTCGGGGCGCGAGCTGCGCATCGAAGGGCCCTCGCCCGGTCCGGACGGGCGCCTCATCGTTCGCGACTTCCGCTTCGTGGGCCGGGTGCTGGCTTCGGCCGACATCGGTTTCGCGGAAGGATTCATGGCCGGCGAATGGGACACGCCCGACCTTTCCGTCCTGCTCGAGGCGTTCAGCCTCAATTTCGACCGGCTGGAAAAGCTGGTGACCGGTCATCCGCTGGCGCGGGCGGCGAACGTCATCGCCCACGCCTTCAATCGCAACAGCCGCGGGGGCGCCCAGCGGAATATCCGCGCTCACTATGATCTCGGCAACGCCTTCTACGCACGCTGGCTGGATCCGGGCATGACCTATTCGTCGGCCAGGTTCGAGCATCCGGGGCAGCCCCTCGGCGAGGCGCAGCGCTACAAATACGCGACCATGGCCAGGCAGATTGGCCTCACGCCCGGGGCCCATGTGCTGGAGATCGGCTGCGGCTGGGGCGGCTTCGCCGAATATGTCGCGCGCGATATCGGCGCCAGGGTCACGGCCATCACCCTCTCGCCGGCGCAGCATGAGTTCGCTCGCCGCAGACTGTTCGACCAGGGACTGGCCGAGCGCGCCGATATTCGCCTGATGGACTATCGAGACGTGGACGGCCAATTCGACCACGTCGCCTCGATCGAGATGTTCGAGGCGGTGGGCGAGTCCTATTGGCCTGCCTATTTCGCCAAGATGCGCGAGGTGCTTTCGCCGGGCGGGCGGGCCGGCCTGCAGATCATCACCATCCGCGATGAGTTGTTCCGCGCCTACCGCACGCGCTCGGACTTTCTGCGCAAATACATTTTCCCCGGCGGCATGCTGCCCAGCGAGGCGCGCCTGCGCGAGGAGACAGACCGCGCCGGTCTGGAGTGGACCGCCATCGCCCGCTTCGGTCAGAATTACGCCGAGACCCTGGCCCAGTGGACGGCCTCGTTCGAGAGCGCCTGGGACGACATCCGTCGGCTTGGGTTCGACGAACGCTTCCGGCGCCTGTGGCGCTTCTACCTCAGCTATTGCGAGGCCGGGTTCCGCGCCGGCCGCACAAACGTGGTCCAGCTCGCCCTCGCCCGGAGTTGAGGTTTTCCTTGCGCCGGGGCGTTCGCCCGACGATTTAGGCTGCGATGAACGCGGCCATCTGTCCCAGCGTCCTGGAGGCCATCGGCCGCACGCCGCTCATCCGGCTGCGCCGGGCCAGCGAGGCCACCGGCTGCGAGATCCTCGGCAAGGCTGAGTTCGCCAATCCCGGCCAATCGGTGAAGGATCGGGCGGCGCTCTACATCGTCCGCGACGCCGAGAAACGCGGAGCCTTGCGTCCGGGCGGGCGGATCGTGGAAGGGACGGCGGGCAATACCGGCATTGGCCTGGCCATGGTCGCCCGCGCCCTCGGCTACAGCTGCACCGTGGTCATTCCCCGCACCCAGAGCCAGGAGAAGAAGGACGCCATCCGCCTCCTGGGGGCCGAGTTGGTGGAGGTGGACGCGGTCCCCTACTCGAACGCGATGAACTACGTGCGTTACTCGGGACGGCTGGCCGAGGAACGGGCGCTGACCGAGCCCCACGGCGCCGTCTGGGCCAACCAGTTCGACAACGTCGCCAACCGGCGTGGCCATTATGAAACGACCGGCCCGGAGATCTACGACGATCTCAACGGGCGCCTTGACGGCTTCGCCAGCGCGGTCGGCACGGGCGGA